>CAUSFO010000025.1:0-19850 GCA_963530895.1 uncultured Flavobacteriaceae bacterium
TGAAAACCACCTCACCGCAGGTCTCTGTATCCGCTCCAAAGCCTTCTCCGTAGAAAACTTCTCCTGATTCTAATATGAGTTTTTTGTTCATTTTTATTAGTTGGTGTTTGGTTAATAAACTTTTTCTCCGTTTACAAAGGTCGCTACTGGCCAGCCTGTGCATTCCCAGCCGTCAAAAGGCGTATTTCTTCCTTTCGAAACGAAGGTGTTTTTGTCTACTTTTTGAGTTTTTTCAAGGTCAATGAAAGTCAGGTCGGCATGGTATCCCACTTCTATTTTTCCGACTTTATCAAGGTTAAAAACCTCGGCTGGTTTTATGGTCATCCAGTCGATGAGCTGTTTCAGAGACCATTTTCCAGTTTTTACAAATCTGGTGTGCAGGACAGGGAAAGCGGTCTCAAATCCCACGATTCCAAAAGGCGAATCATACATTCCTTGGCTTTTTTCATCTTCGGTGTGTGGAGCGTGATCGGTCGCAATGCAGTCGATGATTCCTTCTTCCAGCCCTTTGATTAGAGCCAATTGGTCTTCTTTGGCGCGGAGTGGCGGGTTCATTTTGTAATTGGTATCTGCATTAGGAATATCATCTTCAGTTAAAACCAAATGATGCGGTGAAACTTCGGCAGTTACACGGATTCCAGCCTTTTTTCCATCGGCGATGACTCTCACAGATTCTTTTGTGGAAACATGGCAGACATGATAATGCGCACCAGCAGCTTCGGCTAATAAAATATCACGAGCGATATGCACTGATTCACAAACACTTGGGATACCCTTTAATCCTAATTCTTTGGCTTTTTTTCCATCATGAATACAGCCTCCTAAAATAAGTGAATTGTCTTCGCAGTGGGCTACGATGGGTAGATTTACTTTGGTGGATTCCTGCATGGCTTCATACATTACGCCAGCTTCCTGAATTCCTACGCCGTCATCGGTAAATCCTACGGCTCCTTTTTCTTTTAAAACTTGAAAATCAGTTAGTTTTGCGCCTTTGGAGTCTTCCGTAATAGCTCCATAAGGTCTTATTTTTATGACAGCGGATTTTTGGATTCTTTTTAATAAATCATCGAAACGCTCGGCTCTGTCAGGAACAGGATTGGTGTTTGGCATCGGGCAGATAGTGGTATATCCGCCTTTTGCGGCTGCCATGGAGCCTGTAGCGATGGTCTCTTTGTGCTCACCGCCAGGCTCACGGAGATGGACATGCACATCGATAAACCCAGGGCTGATGAATTTCCCTTCGGCATCTATGATTTCGGCGTTTGGATTCTCTATATTTTCAGAAATTTTGGTGATAAGACCATTTTCTATCTGAATGTCTTTTTGGACTAAATTCCCTTGTTGGTCAAGGATTTTTCCGTTTTTAATGATTTTCATATTATTTATTTTATTTCTTTGAATGTAAAGCCTTTTTGTTCCAAAGTATTTTTTAAAATAGCCATTCGCGCAAAAACTCCGTTTTCCATTTGTTTGAAAATTCGGGAGCGGGAGCATTCCACCAAGTTGGAGTCTATCTCCACATTTCTGTTTACTGGTGCAGGATGCATGATGATGGCGCTGGGTTTCATTTTCTTTTCTCGCTCTTTGGTAAGCCCATATTTTCTCAGGTATTCTTCTGGAGAATATTTTATTTTTTGGTGATGTCTTTCGTGCTGTATTCTTAGAAGCATGAGGACATCAATTTCTGGAATTAGTCCATCGATTTCTCGGTAAGTTCCGTTCATCAGACTGCCTTCGTCAAACCATTCTCTAGGGCCAGAAAAATAGACTTTTGAGCCTAATTTTCTCAAAATATCACAGGCAGAATTGGCAACGCGGCTGTGTTTCACATCTCCTGCAATGGCGATTTTTAGGTCTTTGAAAGAACCAAACTCTTGTTTTATGGTCATCAGATCCAGCATGGTCTGGCTTGGATGGTTTCCTGTGCCGTCTCCAGCGTTGATAATAGGGATTTTGATGTTTTTTAGTTCATCATAATATTGGTTTTGTCCGTGGCGAATTACCAAGAGATTTAGCCCGATGCTTTCTAATGTTTTCGCAGTGTCGTAGAGGCTTTCGCCTTTGTTTACGGAGCTCTGTGAAGTGTCAAAAGGAATAACAGAAAGCCCAAGTTTTCTTTCCGCCATTTCGAAGCTTATTTTGGTGCGGGTGCTGTCTTCGAAAAAAAGATTAGAAACGAAAATTTCGTCTTGAGCCATGTATTTTTTACCATTAACCATTTCCAAAGCTTGGTCTAAAATCTGCTCGATTTTCTTGGGACTAAAATGAGATATTGCCAGCATAGTTCATGAAGTTTTTAGTTTTTAAACATAAAAAAAACGAAGCCAACCGAGCCTCGTTTTAATAAATAAAATATCTTTTTGAGCAGAAATCTGCTCTCAACAAACCTTCTAAAAATTCTTGCTTTTTCATTCTTACAAAAGTAAGAAAAAAAATAGAACCAAAAGCGAAATAAAAAATATATTTTGCTTTTTTTAGAAAAAATAATATCTTTAAAATCAAAAAATAGAGATAAAGTAGCTGATTATTTAGAAAATATAGCTTTAATAAGTCATTTAGAAAATCAAATTTTGATGAAAAAAAATATTCAAAAAATAGATGGTTTTTCAGACTTATTTCATTAAATTTTCTTAAATTGCCGGCTTAAAATTTGTACAATATAGAATTAACTTTTATTTAATATTCTCCTACATAAATGAGTAAGTACATAATAGACAATCTTCCAGACTATTTTAAGCAATATGAAAAATCAGTGCATGATCCTGAAAAATTTTGGGAACAGATAGCAGATAAAAATTTTATCTGGAACGAAAAATGGGATAGTGTGCTGGAATATGATGTGCATAATGCTAAAATAGAATGGTTTAAGAATGCAAAACTCAATATTACAGAGAACTGTATCGATCGCCATTTAGCGGAAAATCCTGATAAAACAGCAATTATCTGGGAGCCTAATAGCCCTGATGAGGAAGCACTAAAGCTATCTTACAAAGAACTTCATGAAAGAGTAGGGAAGATGGCTGCTGTTCTTCGCAGCCAAGGAGTGAAAAAGGGCGACAGAGTCTGCATTTACCTTCCAATGGTGGTAGAGTTGCCGATAGCTATGTTGGCTTGTGCGAGGGTTGGCGCTGTTCATGTGGTGGTTTTTGCTGGGTTTTCTTCAGCGGCACTTGCTTCTAGAATCAATGACTGCGAATGTAAACTGGTTATCTGTTCTGATGGAAGCTACAGAGGGAGTAAAAAAATAGAGCTGAAAGGTATCGTAGATGAAGCATTAGAAAACTGCCCGAGTGTAGAAAAAGTGCTGACCGTAAAACGAACAGGATGCCAAGTTACCATGAAAGAAGGGAGAGATTTTTGGCTTCAAGAACTTTTGGATAAAGCAGAGGTAGATAATACTTTTGAAATCATGGATGCGGAAGATCCTTTGTTTATCCTTTATACATCAGGTTCTACAGGAAAACCAAAAGGAATGCTTCACACTTGTGGAGGTTATATGGTCTACACAGGTTATACCTTTAAAAATGTATTTAATTATAGAGAAAATGATGTGTTCTGGTGTACAGCCGATATAGGCTGGATTACAGGACATTCTTATGCAGTGTATGGAGCGTTGGTAAATGGCGCTACGACCGTGATTTTTGAAGGGATTCCTACTTATCCAAATCCTGACAGATTCTGGCAGACTATTGCGAAACATAAGATTACTCATTTCTACACGGCGCCTACTGCTATTCGTTCTTTAGAAAAGGAAAGTGCAGAATGGGTGGAAAAACATGATTTGAGTTCGCTCAGGGTAATTGGAACAGTAGGAGAACCTATTAACGATGAGGCTTGGCGCTGGTATAATGACAATGTTGGTAAAAAAAGATGCCCGATAGTGGATACTTGGTGGCAGACCGAAACAGGGGGGATTCTGATTTCTCCACTGGCGTTCATTACTCCTACAAAGCCTATGTATGCTACACTTCCGCTGCCAGGAGTTCAGCCTGTGCTGATGGATGAGCAGAAAAACGAAATTTCTGGTAATCAGGTGGAAGGAAATCTTTGTATCAAATTACCTTGGCCGTCTATTGCAAGGACAATATGGGGCGACCACGAGAGATATCGCGAAACTTATTTCTCTACTTTCCCAGGAAAATTCTTCACAGGAGATGCGGCTCTGAGAGATGAGGTAGGGTATTACAGAATCACAGGGCGAGTGGATGATGTCATCATCGTATCAGGGCATAATCTAGGTACTGCACCGATAGAAGATGCTGTGAATGAGCATCAGTCCGTAGCAGAAAGTGCAATAGTAGGCTATCCGCACGAGATAAAAGGAAACGCCCTCTATGGATATGTGATTTTAAAGGAGGTCAGCGAAGATAGAAACAGAGATAGAGTTCGCAGGGAGATTAACCAATTGATTTCTGACCAAGTGGGGCCTATCGCAAAGCTGGATAAAATTCAGTTTGTTTCTGCATTGCCGAAAACCCGTTCGGGTAAGATTGTAAGGCGTATTCTAAGAAAAATAGCCGAAGGAAAGGATGATAATTTTGGGGATACTTCTACACTTATCAATCCTGAGATAATAGATGAAATCATAAAAGAAAGAATATAAAACAACAAAGAGTCGTGCCAAAAGGCAGGGCTCTTTTATTTTTGTGTAAATTTGTAGAAAAAGTAAAACGCCAAAAGTAGAGAATGACCTAAACTTGAGATTCTGCATTTGGGAATATGAAGAATATTACTTAACCTAAAAAATACAGAGGAAAAATGAGAAAAATAATAATATTGTTATTTGGTATAATTTTATTTAATAGTTGCCTTGTTCCTCCCGCTCCCAAAAGGGATTATTATAAGTTAGCTGGAGATGAAAAAGGGGATTTTGTAGAGGCATCTGGAGGTTATGTTTATAAAAAAGACAAATACATATTGAATCTTTGGGTATTTTCTACACCAAAGTGGAAGTTTATGTATTTGAATACAAATCTTCCAGCAGATGATTCAATAAAAGTCTTAAAAAATAATTTTCCTCCTATTTATCTCAAAAAAATGGATAAAAAATCAATGGATAAGTTACTATATAACCTTTATCATAATGATTCTGTATTTGTTTATGAAAAATCCATAAAAACAGTGGATAAAGATTGGTATAGAAAATATGACACTCTAAAAGTAGAAATTGACAATAAATGGTATGAGTTTTATCCTGAAAGATAATTATTAGAAAAATAGAGAATAGAAGGGTAATATTTATATTTTTAATGAAAATGACAAGTTTTTTGTTTTTAAACTACAAAAATGCGGTCTTCAACCCCAATTTTTCGGTTCCGAACCCCACCGATGCGGTCTTGAACCCCAAAATATCTCAAAACAACCCCAACGAAGGAGTTTTAAACCCCGTCAGCTATTTATAAAACAGCGTTCAATGGGATAAATGCCGACTTTATTCGCTTTCTCAATACTTTTTTTATTACTTTTGCCAATGTAGTTTTTATCCCAAAAAATATGAAAAAGGAATTTCCTGTTTTGACTACTGAAAGGCTCATTCTCAGCCGTCCTGTGGAGGGTGATATGCAGCACATTATTCATTATCTGGATTCTGATAAGGTTTATTCAGAAAACACCGCAAACATACCCTATCCCTACAAGGAGGAGGATGTCGAGTTTTTAATCCACGAGGTGGTGGACAAAGGTTTTGAGAACGAAACGGATTTTGTTTTTGCTATCCGAAATAAAGAAAACGGCTTGATAATGGGGCTTATAGGGATTCATCACTGGGATAAAGCCAATCAAAAGGCGGAAATCGGCTACTGGCTGGGGAAAGAATTTTGGAACAAAGGTTATGTGACAGAAGCCATGGCGGAGGTGCTGGCTTTTGGATTTAAAGTCTTAAATCTAAATAAAATGTTTGCATCTTTCTTTCCTCACAATCCTGCTTCAGGGCGAGTGATGGAGAAAAGCGGAATGAGGCAGGAGGCTGTCCTCAAACAGGAAATTTATAAAAACGGAAAATTCTTGGATTTCGTTCGGTATTCCATTTTAAAGGAAGATTTAAAAAAGTAAAATATAATTTGAAATAAAAAATAGTATGCTTTCGCCATTATTACTTTTGTATATTGTTATTGGTTATTTTGGGCTTTTGATGCTGATATCTTGGCTTACCAGCAGAGGGAGTAACAATGATAGTTTCTTCATAGGAAACCGCTCTGGAAACTGGAAATTAGTAGCTTTCGGGATGATAGGTTCTACGCTTTCTGGGGTTACTTTTGTGAGTGTGCCAGGGACGGTGGGGACGGATGGTTTCCAGTATCTGCAGATTACTTTCGGCTATATCATCGGTTATATCGTGGTGGCGTATATTCTGCTGCCGATTTATTACAAAATGCACCTTACTTCCATTTATACATATCTCCAAGAGCGAATGGGCGAAAGTACCTATAAATCAGGGGCAATTATCTTCATCGTTTCTAAACTGGTGGGCGCTACGGCGAGGGTTTATTTAGCGGTAAATATATTGCAGGTGATGATTTTGGACAGCTTGGGTGTTCCGTTTTGGCTTACGACTTTGCTCACTCTTTTGATGATTATTCTTTATACTTACAAAGGCGGCGTAAAAACCATCATTTGGACAGATACTATCCAGACTACAGCGATGCTTTTGGGATTGGTGGCAACGGTGACTTATATTCTTCATCATATGAATATCAGTTTCTCCGAAAGTCTTTCGATGATGAGCGAAAGGGGCTATCTTCGTATTTTGGATACAAATGTAATGAATGGAAGTTTCTTCTTGAAGCAGATTTTGGCGGGGGCGTTCATTACCATTGCGATGACAGGGATAGACCAAGATATGATGCAAAAAAATATCTCCGTTTCTAACCTGAAAGACAGCCAGAAGAATATGCTGGTGCTTACTTTCATCCTGCTGGGGATGATTACTTTGTTCCTTTATATGGGAGGAATGCTTCATTTGTTCGCGGAACAGAAAAACATTACCGCGGTGAAGGATAGGCTGTTTCCTACGGCAGCTTTGGAATATATGTCTCCGCTGATAGGGGTGACTTTCATTATTGGGCTTATTTCAGCCTTTTGTTCGAGTGCTGATGGGGCGATGACGGCGCTTACTTCTTCTATTTGTATAGATATTTTCGGAATTAAAGATAAGGACTGGGCTCACGCCAAAAAAGAAACTTTCAGAAAGAAAGTACATATTTTGGTGACGATTTCTTTCCTCATTATGGTGATGGTTTTCAAGTGGATAGATGATGCTTCTATGATTGGGCTTATCCTGAAATTGGCGGGCTTTACTTACGGGCCGCTGCTTGGTTTGTTTGCTTTTGGGATTTTTACCAAATATAAAGTGAAAGACCATTTGGTGCCGTATATCTGCATCATCGCACCTACACTTTCTTTCTTAATAGACAAATACCAATCGGATATTTTCGGTGAATTTAAAATTGGTTTAGAGTTGTTGATTATCAATGGATTGCTTACCTTCATCGGGCTGTGGCTCATCCGAAAGAAATAAAAAATAAAAGTTCTACTTTTCGGGTAGAACTTTTTTATTTTGAACGAGATTTTATCAAAGAATTATTTATGTTTTGCCATAAATTCTTCTGCTTTTTCCACCATTTCTACACTTCCACAGAAAAAAGGAACTCTCTGGTGTAACGAAGTAGGTTCTATTTCTAGGATTCTTTGGAAGCCGTTTATAGCCTTTGCTCCAGCTTGTTCAGCTAAGAAAGCCATAGGATTACACTCGTAAAGCAGTCTAAGTTTTCCATTTGGCGCGTGGGCATAGGAAGGGTAGATGTAGATACCGCCTTTTATCATATTTCTATGGAAATCAGCTACTAACGAGCCTATGTATCTAGATGTATAAGGCCTGTTTCCTTCCTCTTCTTGACAATATTTGATGTACTCCTTTACTCCTTGTGGGAATTTAGCGTAGTTCCCTTCATTGACAGAGTAGATTTTACCTGTTTTAGGGTAAGTCATATTAGGATGAGATAGGAAATAAGTCCCTACTGATGGGTCTAGCGTAAAGCCATTTACTCCATTTCCTGTCGTATAAACCAGCATCGTGGATGAACCATAAATAACATATCCTGCCGCTACCTGATTTATGCCTTTTTGTAAGAAATCTTCTATTTTTACAGGAGATCCTGCTGGAGTTACTCTTCTGTATATAGAGAAAATAGTTCCCACAGATACATTGACATCTACATTAGATGAGCCGTCTAGAGGGTCTATCAGCACCACATAGTTGTTCATGTGGGCGTTGTTCTCGTTTCCTTTTATTTCTATGAAATCTTCATTTTCTTCTGATGCGATACCACACACGATTTCTCTGTGAGAAAGGGCATCTATAAAAATATCATTGGCAAAAACATCCAGCTTCATCTGCTCCTCGCCTTGTACATTTTCATTGCCAGCTTTACCAAGAATATCTGCGATTCCAGCCTTGTTTACTTCTCTGTTTACGATTTTAGAGGCTATTTTTATGGAGCTTAATAATCTGGAAAGTTCTCCACTTGAAAACTTGAAATCATCCTGTTTATCAATGATAAATTCTCCCAAAGATTGTAAAGTTTGGTCTGTCATAACTTGTTTAATTTAAAAGATTTACAAAAATCGTAAATTTATACCGAAAAATATACTTTTTTATATCAATCTTATTTAATACTTTTGTAAGTTTGAGTGGAAGACTATAAATGAATTAAAAAAATCTCGATGAAGATATTCAAATTTGGAGGAGCTTCTGTGAAAGATGCTGATAGTGTGAAAAATGTACTCAAAGTGCTTAGTATACAAGGCTTTGAGAGGTGTCTGATAGTCGTTTCGGCTATGGGAAAGACTACTAATGCACTGGAAAGAGTAGTGGAATTTTATTTTAATAAAAGTGACTATCAGCAGGAAATAGCTAAAATAAAGGAAGAACATATCCAAATTGCAAAAGGACTTTTTGATGAAAACCACCATGTTTTCAGCGAAATCAAATTGTTTTTTGATGATATAGAATCTTTCCTTAGAAGGAATAAATCTCCTAATTACAATTTTGTTTATGACCAAGTTGTAACCTGTGGAGAGATGATTTCATCAAAAATATTAAGCGTGTATCTTTCTGATAATGAAGTGAGTAACCAGTGGCTGGACGCTCGTGATTTTATAAAAACTGACACTAACTACCGTGAAGGAGTGGTAAACTGGGAAGATACAGAGAAGAATATTTCTCAATTAGATAAAGCTAAAACCTATGTAACTCAGGGATTTATAGGTTCGGATGAAAATAATTTCACGGTTTCTCTGGGGCGTGAGGGGTCTGACTATTCCGCGGCGATTTTTGCTTATTGTTTAGATGTTAAGGATATGACAATTTGGAAAGATGTTCCAGGGGTGATGACTGGCGACCCAAGGAAGTTTGAAAATGTGGAGCTTCTTTCTAATATTTCCTACGAGGAAGCTATAGAAATGGCGTATTATGGGGCTTCGGTAATTCACCCAAAAACCCTGCAGCCACTGAAACAGAAGAGTATTCCGTTTTTTGTGAAGTCATTTATCAACCCAGAAAAAGCAGGAACGAAAATAGGAATATCAACCGAAAATCAGCTTTTGGAAAGTTATATTCTAAAAGAAAATCAGGTTCTTATGCGTATTTCTACACGAGATTTTTCGTTCATAGCAGAAGATCATATTAGTTTTATTTTCAGAGAGTTAGCCAAAAGGAATATCAAAGTTTCTCTGATGCAGAATTCGGCGATATCTCTGGCACTTTGTTTGGAGGATAAATTTAATAATGTAGATGAATTGGAGGCTGAGCTGGAGCAGGATTTTAATACTGAGATAGTTAAAAATGTGTCTCTTTTCACGATAAGAAATGCAAGATTAGAAAATTTGGATAAGCTGTACGAAGGTAAAAATGTTCTCTTGGAGCAGATTGCTAAAACTACAGTACAAATGATAATAAATGGATAAAAGATATGAGTCTTATTTCTAAAAAAGATTTGATGACAGCCTCTGGACTGGATAAATTCGGGATTTTCGCAAGTCCTGCGGTTTCGGCTGTTATGAAATTTGCAAAAATAAATAAAGTGAATGCTCTTTATGATAAAGTTAAAAATTACGAAGGGCAGGATTTTTTCAATAAACTGTTAGAGGAACTGAATGTCAAATATTTAGCTTTTCAAGAAGATTTGGCTAAAATTCCAAAAACAGGACCTTTTATATTGGTGGCAAATCACCCATTGGGGGCATTGGATGGTGTGATAATGTGTAAAATTTTATCAGAAATCCGCCCTGATTTTAAGGTGATGGGAAATTTTCTTTTAACCAAGATAGAACCGATGGCTCCGTATGTGATTTCTGTAAATCCATTTGAGGGAAGAAAAGAGGCACACAGCAGTATGTCTGGGATGAGAGGGGCGCTGCGACATCTGAGTGAGGGGCACTGTCTTGGGATTTTTCCTGCGGGAGAGGTTTCTAATAAAAATAATGAGTTTCATGAAATTTTGGATAAAGAATGGGAAAATCCAGCTTTGAAATTGATAAAAAAAGCGAATGTTCCTGTGGTTCCGATGTATTTTCATGCAAAGAACAGCAAGTTTTTTTATTCAGCTTCCAAAATTCACCCAGATTTGCAGACACTTTTGCTTCCTTCTGAAATGGTGAACAAGAGGGAAAAGCCTATAAAAATAAGAATCGGAAGACCTGTAAGCCCTAAAGTGTTATCAGATTATGAAACTACCAAAGAGCTGGAAAACTTTTTGAGAAGGAAAGTCTATATGATGAAGTCTTATTTTGAAGACCGAAAATCTGTAGCAGAATTCTTGAAAGTAAAAAACCTAAATGTCACTCCTAAAAAAGAAGAAGTAGTAGAAAACATCATTGATGAAACGCCTTTAGAGGATATCTTACAAGATATAGAAAACCTTAAGAAAAAGGAGGGAAAGGTATTGTTTTCGAATAACAATTATGATGTGTTTTTCACAACATTTGATGAGATTCCATCTATGATGCGCGAAATTGGTCGTCAGAGAGAATTGACCTTCAGAGCCGTAGGAGAGGGGACAAATCTTCCTTTTGACTTGGATGAATATGATAAACACTATCACCACCTTATTCTTTGGGATAATTCTGACCAAAAAATCGTAGGTGCTTATAGAATGGCGCTGGGAGCAGAGGTGATGAAAAAACACGGAATAAAAGGGTTTTATACCAATTCATTATTTGATTTTGATCAGGAATTGCATCCTTTCTTCAATAAAGTTATAGAAATGGGGCGTGCTTATATTTCTATGGAATATCAGCAGAAGCCTTTGCCGCTGTTCCTTTTGTGGAGAGGAATTGTCCATGTTTGTCTGAGAAATCCACACCATAAATTCTTGATGGGAGGGGTGAGTATCAGTAGTAGATTTTCGGATTTTTCTAAATCATTGATGATAGAATTTATGCGTTCTAATTATTTTGATCCAGCAGTAGCGCAGCATGTTCATCCTAAAAATGACTACAAGGTGCATCTGAGTGAGCGAGATAAAAATCTTTTCTTTGAGGATTTGGACAATGATTTGAATAAATTTGATAAGCTGATAGATGATTTCGAGCCAGAAATGCGTATGCCTGTGCTGATAAAAAAATATATTAAGCAAAATGCGAAGGTTGTGGCGTTCAATGTAGATCCTAATTTCAATGATGCTATAGATGGCCTTATGTATATTAGAATCAGGGATTTACCTGAGGATACTATTAAGCCTGTTTTGGAAGAAATAAGTGATCAGCTAAAAGAATTTGAAGAAAAAAATAAAAATAATTAAAAAAAAATTTGTTTTTATAAAAAAAAGGTGTATCTTTGCATCGCTTTAATCAATAACAGAGAAGCAAATAAGAATGGTTTCTTAGCTCAGTTGGTAGAGCAACGGACTGAAAATCCGTGTGTCCCTGGTTCGATTCCTGGAGAAACCACATTTATTAAATATTATTTAATAAAACTGAACAGAAAAATCCCTTTAAACAAATAGTTTGAAGGGATTTTTGTTTTATAATGTTTGGTTGTGTTTAATTAAAATTATCCCTGTTTTGTCCCTATTTTGTCCCTTTGTTTCGGATAATTTAATTTTCAATGAGAATACAAAATAATTTTGTAATCAAATTGAAGTAAATAATGAAAATTAAATATTTTTTAAAAGAGCCCAATCAGTCTAATGAAACAATGGTCTATATTTCATTGAGTATAGGTGGGAAGAGATTGAAGCGTTCAACAGGAGTGAAAGTAAAGTCTAAAAATTGGACAGGTGAAAGAGTAAAGAATCTTGCACCAAATTCGGCTAATTCTAATCTAAAACTAGAAAACATAGAACGATTATTGGTTGAAATTGAAAGGGAGTATTTGCTTAAAAATCAATATTTGACCAAAGAAATTTTAGAGAAGGAGTTTGATGAAAGGTTGAATCCTATAGAGGAAAAACCAATAAGAACTTCTTTTGATGAGGTTTTTGATGAATTTATCAATTCTAAACGAAATAATACAGCAAAAGATACTATTAAGACTTATAATACATGTAGAAAACATCTTAAATCATTTGTACAAGAGGAAGGTATAGAATTGAGTTTTGAGAATATTGATATGAATTTTTATGATGATTTTCTTAATTATTTTTATGATAAAGAATATCTTAACTCTACTATTGGGAAATATATGAGATTGCTGAAAACTTTTATGAATTGGGCAATGGAGAGAAATTACCATCAGAATGTAAGTTTTAGGAATTTTTATGTTTTTAAAAATGATTCTGAAAAAGTAAAATTAAATTCTGAAATAGTGGAAAAATTAAGAAAAACAGAATTTTCGAAGGAGGATAATTTGGTTAGAGATGCTTTTATATTGAGTTGTTATACAGGGTTGCGTTACTCTGATATAGCAGGATTAAAACAA
The DNA here is from genome assembly GCA_963530895.1 of uncultured Flavobacteriaceae bacterium. Taxonomy (GTDB): domain Bacteria; phylum Bacteroidota; class Bacteroidia; order Flavobacteriales; family Weeksellaceae; genus JABCPE02. The sequence continues at coordinate 12,917 of CAUSFO010000025.1, forward strand.
GAAAATATCTTTAATAATGAAATAAAAGTTTTGGTTAAGAAAACAAAAGATATAATTACTATACCATTATTAGATGTGCCAAAAGAGATTTTGGAAAGACATATGAAGTTGTATAATAGAATAAGAATACCTACTAATCAGCATTGTAATAGGGTGATAAAACAACTTTTCAGAGAAGTGGGATTTTTGGATAAAATAGAAATCGTAAAGTGGTCAGGAAATAATAAAGTGGTCAGGCAAGAGGAGTCATGCAAATTTATTACAATGCATTACGGAAGAGCGTTTTTTATTACAAATTCTTTGGTTAATGGAATGAATGAGGAATTAATAAGAGAAATTACGGGGCATAGAGATTATAAATCATTTAAGAAATATATACATATTCCAAAAGATGCATTAGCAAATAGTTTGAGACAGGCTTGGAAATAAGGTTTGTTAAATAGTAGTTTTTGAAAAAGGAGGGGGTAGTCCAAAAGCTTTTTGGAGTAGGGGGTATGTAAGTATATGTGCTTTATTAATAGAGAGATATAAAAAAGTAAGATATATTTGTAATATAGGAAAAATATATTAGTAAACGGAGAGACTTTTAGTTTTTTTTGTATCTTTGTCACAAAGACATCAACGAAAAAATAAAAGTGTAAAACTTTTTGCTTTTGTTCTGTGAATCGCCAAATTTTAAGAATATCATAAAGCAATATAGGTTTAGCGCACTTGTCTAGTATAGGCAAGTGTCTCTCCTGTTTTTTATGATATTAGGTTTTGGCGAACCTTCAGAACTGAAAGCAAGTGGGGGCACTTGCTTTTTTGTTGTCTTAAAATGAAGTGTAAATTTAGTAGTTATGATAAATCAAAGGTTTTTACATAATGTTAAAACTCTATCACACAATATTTTGGATAGAATTTTAGAGGGTAGTGGTGACCGTTCAAGAATGGTTACAGTGCTTAATGATTTTTATCAACATTTGTATGTTAGTGGTAGTATTGATAGAATTTGTAAAGTAAGTATTACTTCTGGTAAGGCTGAATATGCTACTTCTGTAAGTGCGATGCAATTTAGAAGTGGTATAGAAGTTAAAATTACAGACTGTGAAGGTATAACAGAAAGGGAGGCTCTTTGGTTGGTTGAGCTTTTACTCATTGAATTTCCACAATTAGTAAGGGTACTTATCAGTATGGGATTTGATACATGGCGAGGGAAATTAGGAGATAATCCTAATACATATGATATACGATTAGCAGATTGGGTTAATTATCAACCTCCTATGAATATATTCTATTATGAGGAACCAACAAAATATGAAAAACCGAAAGCGCTACCTCAATCTAAAAAAAATACATTTTCTCAATCTACTCAAGTAAAACCTGAACAGACTAAAAACACAGAGTTTAATGGAGATCTTTATGGAAAAGCAAAATAATTTCAGTGAATAGAAAAAATGAGAGTGCTTGTGTATCGATATTTTAAAAGATAAGCTGTATTAAGATTATGTTAGTTTGAATAGTGATAGGTAGTGTTATAAGATAATCCTTGTATAATAAAAAGTAATACTCTACACAATAAATTTAAAAATAGTATAAAACAAATTATAAGATAAATAAAATGCATGATTTAGGAACTTTACAAATTAGTAGTACACATCCTTGTTTGGTTGTTTATATGTTAGACCAATCAGGATCAATGACAGAGAAATTTGGTGGGGAGGGTATCTCCAAAGCTCAAAAAGTAGCAGACTGTATTAATGAAATTATTTTTGAAACAGGGCTTAAATGCTATGATTCTAACGGAGATATTAAGAATAGATTTGAAATCTCTGTGATAGGTTATGGAATGAACGATAATGGTGTCGCTCCAGCGTGGGAGGGTAATCTGAAAGATCATTGGGTAGTATCTATTGCGGATGTATTTCCACAAGCAATAGGTGAAGAAAATGGAGTGCCTATATGGATTAGTCCTAAGGCGTTAGGTAGAACACCAATGACTAGAGCCTTTGAGAATGCATATAAAATATGCGAAGCATGGATTAATTGGGGAAACCATATAGATTGTCATCCTCCTATTATCATTAATATCTCTGATGGAGAACCTACAGATGCAGGAACAGGAAATATACGGATCCTAGATGTTGTCAATCAAATTAAGGGATTGCGTACAAATTATGGAGGAGTTAATATTTTTAATATTCACATTTCTTCATTAGCTTCTGATAGTGTTTTATTCCCTACTCAGTCTCCAATAGGAAGTAATGCTAACTTACTTTTTGAACTATCAACAGAATTAAATCCTCATATGGTAGCATTGGCAAGACAAATGGGGTATGCTGTGGAACAAGGTTCTAAAGGTTATGTCTTTAATGGTGGTGCGAAACATTTGATGGATTTCTTAAATATAGGTAGTAATCCTTTATAAGTGTTATGAAAACAAGAATATTTCAACTGCACAAACGCTCTTCCTATGTTTTTTCTTCTATTCAGGATAAAATATGTTTTGATAATCAAAAACAGATTTATGCTATATCAGATGGAGCTACACAGGGATATAAATCAGAAATATGGTCAGAGAAATTGGTAAAATCTTTTGTTGATAAACCTAATTTTGAGGTTAATTCTCTTTTACAAGATTTTAAAGTTTATGCTGAAAGTTTCCAAAAAATTCCAAGTACAGAAAATTCTAATCCAGCATTGAGAGCTTTGGAAGAAAGAAAGCGGATGCAGGGAGGTTTTGCTACTTTTATGGGGGTGAAAATAGAAGGAGATGTTTTGGAATATATTTCATCAGGTGATGTTTGTGGATTTGTCAAAAATAATGAAGATCTGCAAGGTTTCCCTTTTTCTAAAGTAGAGGATTTAGACCAAGATAAAGGGTTTTTAGGAACGCAAAAAATCATTAACGGAGAAAATAAGGCAGAGCAATTTAAGCATGCTAAAATAAGCCTTAAAAAAGGTGATAATGTCATTCTGATGACTGATGCTATAGCAAGATTAGCCTTGCGAGATAAGAGTGTATTAGACCAAATTTTATCATTTAGAAACTATGAAGATTTCTTCCAGTTTATTATGAAAGAATGGGAGAATAAGCGATTAGAGGAAGATGATATTACTATTGGGATTATAGAATTTTCTGATGATAGAGCAGAAGAAATCTATTTGCCACCAGTGGATTTTTCCTTTCCTGAAGAAGAAAAATCAATTATACAATTTGATCAACTTAATATAGAAAAAATGTCATTAGAAGAAGTTAAAAAACATATACAAGCACTTGATAAAAAAGTACAATCTCTTGAAGAAGAAAATGAAACGCTTTATAATAAAGTAAATCAATGTAAATCATTTACTAAAAGAGGAGCATTTGGTAATTTAATCATTATCATTATTCTGCTATCGGCTTATCATTATTTTTGTAATAGGGATCTTAAAAAAGATGTTAAAGATGAAAAAACCTCAAAAATAGAAGTAAGTGAAAAACCTCAAAAGGAGAAAATAGTAGAGATAGAAGAGAATACTGAAGAAAAAGAGAGTGTTTCTCAAAAAAATAGCAGTGAGGAGGATGTTAATAAAGCGAATGATAAAATGGTATCATCTCAAAAAATTACTACTGATGAGGTAAAAGCTGAAAAAAATACTTATGCTGAAAAAGTAAGTAAGGAAAAAGAGGAAGGGTTGAAACCTGTAATGCCAACAAAAGATAATTCAGAAAAGTCTCAAACGAAAGATAATGCTAAAAAAGATTAAAAAATGAATTATCCATTAATATCAGAGTATGAGCGAGAAATAAAGACAAAAGGCTCTGTTATATTAAAATTGCCACAGCATTATGATTTTGTGCCGAATAAAATCAAACCTATAAAAATATATAGTTATGGATCAGGTGCAATGGCTGGGGTATTTAAGGTGGAGGGAATGGGGAAACAATATGCCCTAAGAGTTTTCTTGAATGGAGGAAATCCTCAAAATATCAATAGGGTGATGGATATAGCCAAACATCTGGGGGATATATCATCGGATTTCCTTTGTAAGTATCAGCTTTATCAGAATGGGATAGTTATTAAAGATCATTCTTTTCCTGTGATTCTGATGGAGTGGGTAAATGGTAAAAAACTCAATGAGTATGTGGATAGCATTCTGAACCAAAATGATAAAATCTCTGAACTGCAATTTCATTTGGTTAAGCTTAATGAAAGTATGGAAAAAAACCAAATGGCTCATGGAGATATACAATCAGGAAATGTGCTAGTAGAAGAGAAAGGAGGTGCAGGTATTCAACTAAAATTAGTAGATTATGATGCAATGTTTTTACCTGAATTATCAGGGCAAAAAGCAATAGAAATAGGGCATTCTTCTTTCCAACATCCCAAACGAGATAAATCTGTATATAATGCGGAAATGGATAGGTTTTCATTTTGGCTTATACTTACAGCATTGGAAGCAATTAAATTTGATAAAAATCTATGGTCAAAAGATATTAATTTAGGTTTTAATGATGGTGATAATTTTTTATTCAGAGCCAAAGATTTACAAAATCCTAATGTCTCTCCATTAGTTAAAAAACTAAGAAATATTAATCAGCCATCTCTTAATTTTTATTTGGATAAGCTATTAAGTGATAGCCATAGCCCTAAACGGGACGAGGTAGCTCTATTTGATAAAAATAGTAATGTGGTTGTTTCTTATACGGCAGAGAAGAAGCCTGTGTCAGCTTCATTAGAACCTTCAAGTCCTGCTACTCCAGTAGAAAATTTATCTGCTCCTATTGATGATACAGTATTTAGTATTGATTCCGATCCAAGTAATGCTACGGTTTATTGTGATGGTGTGGTGTTAGGCGTTACACCTATTAGTCTCAATGTAGGTCAATACTCTAATAAAAAGATCGCTTTGTCTTATGGGTCAAGTAGGAAGTCTTTTTATCTTAATGCAGCGCAAAAAGTATATAAGATTAAACTGATAGAAGAGGCAAAAACTTATACCAATCCTATAAATTCACAAGTGAGTCAGCCTATATCTCCTTATGGTAAACAATATACACCTAAACAACAGCAAAAAGAAGGGAGTGATTCCTCTAATGATGTATTGAAATGGTTTATTATAGGTTTTGTTTTGTTGTCATTATTGGTGTTGTTATTAGCTCATTATGCTAATAGGAAGGAAAGCTATGACTATGGTTATACACCACTGCCAATAGAGGAAGATAGTAGTATAGTAGCTGAGGTAGCTGAGGCTGTTGATAGTGTTGCACAAGTAGTGGAAGAAGTTAAAGAAGAAGCACAACCAGAAGAGGTAATAGAATATCTAAAAGAGGAAAAACTAATTGATCCTATAGAAGCTGCTATTGCTGATATGCCAAGATTTAGAAGTGTACAAGATCAAGTACTTGCAGAAGAGTATGCTTTTTATTGTAGAGCAGCACTAAAAGCCTATAGAGAAAAAGATGATGCTAAACTTGAAGAGTCTGTAGAAAAACAACAACAGTTGATTTTGTTTGTGTCTGAACGCTTGGAAAAAATGCCTAAACAAGATGCAAAAGCATGGGTTGAATGGGTTGGTAAAATTACAGATGCTGTTGCTGCAGAACAATAAAGGAAGAAGTATAGATTTGTAGTTGTATTATAATATCTTTATAATAAGGGAACGGAGGTTCTATTGTGATGAGTATTAATTAAAATATCTTAAACTAAAAAATATATAATATGTTTGAAAATCCTTTTTCGTTTGAAGGAAGAATTAGAAGGACAGAGTATGGTCTTTCTATAATTATTGTAGCTTGTATAGCATCTTTTATTTCGTTATTGATGGGAGCAGCAAAAGAAATGGGAGTTGTATTTGTGATTGTATATATTCCTATTTATTGGTTTCATCTTGCGCAAGGAGTAAAGAGATCTCATGATATAGGTAATTCTGGCTGGATGCTATTAGTTCCTCTTTATGGTCTTTATATTCTATTTGCAGAAGGTGATATTGGAGCTAATAAATATGGGGAAGATCCAAAAGGAGGATTAAGAAATGTACCATCACAGCCACAGAATGGATTTAACCAATGGCAAAATAATACTTCACCTAAAAACACAAGTGGTTTTGGAATGCAAAATACCTCACAGCAAGGGAATTTCTATAATGGAGGGCGTAATGCTTCATCTAATACATCACAACAAGGGAGCTTATACAATGGAGGACATAACGCTTCGCCAAACACCTCGCAACAAGGGGGCTTCTATAATGGAGGACATAACGCTTCGCCAAACACCTCGCAACAAGGGGGCTTCTATAATGGAGGGCATAATGCTTCACCAAACACCTCACAACAAGGAAGTTTTTATAATGGAGGACATAATGCAAATCAGCAATCTCAAAAACCAACACCTCCGCCAAATAATAGTGGAGATTTTAATGGAGATCTATATGGTAAAGCCAAATAATTAAAATGAATGTAGATGAAAAAAATACTTTTATCATTAATGATGTTTTCATTGGTCTCCTGTAATTATAAGAATTTGGAACAAGAAGTAGATGATTTAAGCCAAGAACTTGCTGAAAAAGAAAGTCTAATAAAAGGATTGAAAGGAGAGGTGTCTAAAAAAGAAAGTCTAATCGGAGAATTAGAAAATGAAGTTTCTGAAAAAGAATATCAAATTAAAAAATTAGAAATGGAAATCTCCGAAAGAGATTATGAAATTGAAAAATTAAAATATGAGATAGGTTATCTAGAAAGAAAACTGAAATGGAATGAATAATTTTTATTGTCCGTAGATGTCTTGCTAATTATGGAGGATGTTATAAAGGTTACGAAAATATATTCAATCATAAAAAATAGTTTTGATAATATAGAATAAAGTAAATCCCCCTTCAATTTTTTGAGGGGGGAATCTTATTTTAAAGTTTTTTAGGTTTTTCTAAAAATATTTTATAATTGAGTTTTTACAGATTTAGAATAATGAGGGTT
>CAUSFO010000026.1:0-19503 GCA_963530895.1 uncultured Flavobacteriaceae bacterium
GTATTTCCTAAGCGAAAAAATTTTTATATTTGCCGAAAAATTTAAGTAAGTATAATTTGATAAAAAATTATTTTGTCATAAAAACATTAGAAAAATAATATGTATTGTTCAGCAGAAGAGGCTCTGTCATTGATAAAAAGTAATGATAGGATTTTTTTACAAGGAAGTGCTTGTACACCTAATTATTTAGTAAACGAATTAGCAAAACGAGCAAATGAATTAAAAAATGTAGAAGTTACCTGTATCACGATACAAGGCGATATAGAAATCACAAAACCAGAATACGAAGATAGTTTCCGTTTTAATGTGATGTTTGTCTCTACGGCGGTTAGAGAGAATGTAAACAGTGGGAGAGGAAGTTTTATTCCTATTTTCCTAGGAGATATTCCAGATTTGTTTAGAAACAATAGAATGCCGCTAGATGTAGCGATTATCCAAGTTTCTCCGCCAGATGAGCACGGATATTGTACGCTTGGGCTTTCTGTGGATGTTACCAGAGCCGCAGTAGATACAACAAAATATGTAATTGCTCAGGTAAATCCTAAAATGCCGAGAACTCACGGAGACAGCGTAATCCACACAAGCCAAATTGACAAAATGGTATGGCACGAAACAGAACTGCTTACAGTAGATTACGGCGCGAAGATAGAAGAGGAAGAATTGCAGATAGGTAGAAATATTGCTGAAATCATCGAAGACCGTTCTGTATTGCAAATGGGAATTGGGACTATTCCAGATGCAGTTTTGAAGTGTCTTAATAATCATAAAGACTTGGGTATTCATACAGAGATGCTCAGTGATGGAGTAGTAGATTTGATAAAATCTGGTGTGGTGAATAACAAGTATAAAACAACTCACCCGCATAAATCAGTAACGAGCTTTGCTTTTGGGACAAAGAAATTATATGATTTCGTGAATGATAACCCAGTTTTTGCGTTCCTTGATGTAGATTATACTAACGACCCTCGTGTTATCCGTAGAAACCTGAAAGCAGTGTCTATCAATAGTGCGATAGAATTAGACCTTACAGGGCAGGCTTGTTCAGATAGTATAGGTTCTTACCAATACAGTGGTATCGGCGGACAGGTCGATTTCATGAGAGGTGCAGCGCTGAGTGATGGTGGAAAACCTATCTTGGCGATTACTGCCAGAACTAAAAAAGGCGTGCCGAGAATCGTTCCTTTCCTAAAAGAAGGAGCAGGAGTGGTTACTACCAGAGGGCACATGCACTATGTAGCTACAGAATATGGTGTAGTGGATCTGCATGGGAAGAACTTCCAACAGAGAGCAAAAGCGCTTATTTCCATAGCTCACCCAGATGACAGAGAAATGCTGGAAAGAGCTGCTTTTGAGAGATTTAAAAATTTGAAATTCTAAAATTAAGATAGAATATGTTTCATTTGTTCCCTTTCGGAGTTTTCTGGAAGGGAATTTTTTTTGATGATTATGAAAAATTTATTCAGTTTTTTTATCTTTGACAAAAAAATTAACAATGAATTTAGAACAAATTCTCAATTATAGACGCTCTGTGCGATACTATAGCGATACAAAATTAATTGATACAGAAAAGGTGGCTCATTGTCTGAGATTGGCACAGCTGGCACCTACAAGTTCCAACATGCAGCTCTATGAAATGTACCATATCACGGACAAAGATATGCTCAAAAAATTGGCTTCTGCGTGTTTGGATCAGAGTTCAGCAGATACAGCACAGGAGATGGTGGTTTTCGTGACTCGGCAGGATTTGCACCGTAAGCGTGAAAAAGAAATGCTGCGTTTAGAAATAGAAAATGTCAAGAGAACCAGCCCAGCGGAAAAACAAGAAAAACGCATAAAAAAGTGGGAAATGTATTACGAAAAATTCCTTCCAATTGTCTATTCTCGTTTTTTTGGAATTTTAGGAATAGCCCGAAAAATAACAGCGCTGGGAATTGGACTTTTTCGCCCTATGATGAGGCAGGTTTCTGAAGCAGATATGCGCATAGTGGTGCATAAAAGCTGTGGTTTGGTGGCTCAGACTTTCATGCTGGCAATGGCGGAGCAGGGCTATGACACTTGCCCATTAGGAGGCCTTGATAGTTTAAGAGTGAAAAAACTGCTTAAACTGCCCTGCGGTGCAGAAATCAATATGGTCGTAACCTGTGGAATCCGCGAAGAAAAGGGCGTTTGGGGAGATAGAATCAGACTTCCTTTTGAAGAAGTGTATAGAAAAATATAAGTCAAAATTATTTTGATTCAAAGTTGAATTTATACTAAAATTCTTTCTATTTTTACGCCAAATTTTTTTACTGAATGTACCTCGTTTTTGACACCGAAACTACGGGATTACCGCAGAATTTTAATGCTCCTTTATCAGATTCTGACAACTGGCCGAGGATGGTGCAGATTGCTTGGCAGCTGCATGATGAAAACGGCGAACTGATAGAAAATCAGGACTATATCATAAAACCAGAGGGCTATGATATTCCCTTTAATGCGACTAGAATTCACGGGATTTCCACTAAAATGGCGCAGGAACAGGGAAGGGACTTACAGGAAGTTTTGGAGGAATTCACCGAAGTGCTCAAGAAAACCAAAGTGGTGGCAGGGCACAATATAGATTTTGACTATAAAATCGTAGGTGCAGAGCTTTTCCGAAAAGGAATAGAGAATACATTAGAAAAAACGCCTTCTGCCGATACTATGGAGCTGGGAACGGATTTCTGTCAGCTGAGCGGAGGGAAAAACGGAAGATACAAATCACCAAAATTAGAGGAACTTTACGAAAAACTCTACGGTAAAAAATTTGATGAAGCCCATAACGCTGCTGCCGATGTGAATGCTACGGCTCAGGTTTTCTTTGAGATGATGCGTATCGGCATAATCCCAGCAGAAAATCTTAAAATTTCCCAAGAGCAGCTGGAAGCTTACCAAAATCTTCATCCTAATCCCATCAAACCTTTTGCAATCGTTATCAGACGGCAGGTAGAGGATTTTAACAAGAAGAAAAAAACGGTAGATTTCGGGGATACGGATGAGGTGGAAATTGGGGATTATTTTAATTTCCATAATCATAGTATTTTTTCGTCTTTACAATCGACCACTTCCATAGAAGATTTGATAAATAAAGCTAAATCTGATAATTTCCCAGCTGTGGGAATGGTGGATTTGGGGAATATGATGGGGGCTTTTAAGTTTATTTCCGAAGTGGAAAATTATAATTCCAAGGTTAAAAAAGCCCATCAAGAATACATTGAACAAAAACAAAAAGCCGAGGAAGAAGGCATAGAATTTTCTGAAACAGAACCACAGCAGAAAACGATAATTCCTGTTTTGGGGTGTGAGTTTTATATCTCGGACAGACCTGAGCAGAAGCAGTTTACCAAAGATGACCCAGACAGAAGGACAAATATGGTGCTGCTGGCGAAGAATTTCACAGGTTATAAAAACTTGGCGAAACTCTCAAGTATAGGTTTTGTGAAAGGATTTTATTTCGGTGTTCCGCGGATTTCCAGACAAATGATTTCGCAGTATAAAGAGGGGCTTATCGCGGTTACTTCTGGGATTTCTGGGGATATTCCAGATGCGATTTTAAATTTCGGGGAGCAGAAAGGGGAAGAGCTTTTCAAATGGTGGAAAGAGGAATTTGGCGAGGATTTCTATGTGCAGATTCAGAATCATGGTCTGTACGAGGAGGAGCATGTGAACCAAACTTTGCTCCAGTTTGCAGAAAAATATGATGTCAAAATTTTAGCTCAAAACGAAACTTTTTATACAGAAAAATCCGATGCTGATATTCAGGATATTGTAAGCTGTATAAAAGATGGGGAAAAACTCTCAACGCTTATTGGTAGAGGTTTTGGGAAGAGGAGAGGGCTGACTTCACAGGAGTTTTATATAAAAAATACGGAAGAAATCAAACAGGCTTTTCGCCAGTATCCAGATGCATTTGAGGCATATACGGAACTGTTGCAGAAATTTGAGCCTTATACCTTGAAAAGAGATGTTTTGCTTCCTGAATTTGATATTCCACAGGAGTTTCAGCACGAAGATGACTTGAAAGATGGCGGAAAACGCGGAGAAAACGCCTATCTACGGCATTTGACCTATGAAGGAGCAAAGAAAAAATACGGAGAAATCACAGATGAAATAGCAGAGCGTTTGGATTTTGAACTGGAAGTAATCGCTAAAACGGGATATCCAGGGTATTTCCTTATCGTTCAGGATTTTTGTAATGAGGCAAAAAATATGGGCGTTTCCGTGGGGCCTGGGCGTGGTTCTGCGGCAGGTTCTGCGGTGGCATACTGCATCGGAATTACCAATGTAGACCCTATAAAATATGACCTCCTTTTTGAGCGTTTTCTGAATCCAGAGCGTATTTCCATGCCCGATATTGATATAGATTTTGATGATGAGGGAAGGGACAGAATCATCAAATGGGTAATTGATAAATATGGGCAAAGTAATGTGGCTCAGATTATTACCTATTCTGTTTTGGGTGGAAAATCTGCGATAAAAGATGCAGGAAGGGTCTTGGATGTGCCGATTTTTGAAACGAATAACATCGCAAAACTCGTTCCGTCTGTGCCAGGGATGAACATCGCAAAAGCCCTTTCTAAATACGATAAATTAAAGGATGAAGACAAAGTTTTGGTGGATGAGATGAAGGCTATCTTGGAGAATCCGAAAGACAGCCGCTATCGTGTTTTGGATTCTGCAAGGAAAATGGAAGGCTGTATCAGAAATACGGGAATTCACGCCTGCGGGGTGATTATCACGCCTGAGGATATTTCCAATCTTGTTCCTATTTCCATTGCGGCGAAAGATGCAGATATTTTGGTCTCTCAGTTTGATAACTCGGTGGCGGAGAGTGCAGGACTGCTGAAAATGGACTTCCTCGGTTTGAGGACTTTGACCATTATCAAAGATGCTTTGAAACTCATTAAACAAAGATATAATATTGATATAAATCCGGATGAAATTCCGCTGGATGATGCGAAGACTTATCAGCTCTTTAAGGAAGGAAGGACAGTCGGGATTTTCCAATACGAAAGTGCTGGAATGCAGAAATATATGAGGGATCTGAAACCAACGGTTTTCGCTGACCTTATTGCGATGAATGCACTATACAGACCAGGGCCGATAAAATACATCCCGAACTTTATCAACAGAAAGCACGGCGTAGAAGAAATAGTCTATGACCTCCCAGAAACAGAGGAATATCTGAAAGAAACTTATGGAATTACCGTTTATCAGGAGCAGGTGATGCTTTTGTCACAGAAATTGGCCAACTTTACCAAAGGTGAAGCCGATACCCTGCGTAAAGCCATGGGGAAAAAGCAGAGAAATGTCTTGGATAAAATGTATCCGAAATTCATAGAAGGAGGAAAGGCGAATAATCTGGATGAAACCAAATTACAGAAAATCTGGAAAGACTGGGAGGCGTTTGCAGAATATGCTTTTAACAAGTCGCACTCCACATGTTACGCCCTGATAGCCTATCATACAGCTTACCTAAAAGCCAACTACCCAGCCGAATATATGGCGAGTGTGATGAGTAATAACATTAACAACACTGCCCAAATCACCATGTTTATGGAAGACTGTAAATCTATGGGCGTGGATGGTCTGGGGCCTGATGTGAATGAAAGTCAATACAAATTCTCGGTGAACGAGAAAGGGCAGATTCGTTTCGGACTTGGGGCGATAAAGGGAATAGGCGAGGGGCCAAGCGAAGCCATAGATCAGGAAAGACAAAAGGGCAAGTTCAAAGATGTTTTTGATTTTTTTGAGCGGGTTTCTTCATCACAGGTGAATAAACGAGTGGTGGAAGGACTGGTAATGGCAGGGGCTTTTGATGAACTGGACACTTACCACAGAGCCCAGTATTTAGAGCCAGACAGCTCAGGAAAGACAGCTGTTGAAAAACTCCTCAGATACGGACAAAACTATAATGAAAGTAAGTCCTCTGTGGAAAATTCCCTCTTTGCGGATATGATGGAGGAGGTTCAGATAGAGCGCTTTAAAATCGAGCCTCAGCCAGAATGGTCTAATATGTATAAACTCAATAAAGAAAAGGAAACCATCGGGTTTTATCTTTCTGCCCATCCGATAGATGAGTTTAAGTATCAATACAAGTTCATGCAAGGCTCTTTGAGTAAAAGAAGCATTATAGAAAAAGAGAGAAAGAATGAACCAGAAGAGCATTTGGATGTGGCTGATGCTGGAATGGATGCAGATATTTTGGAGGATGAAAATATAGATTTTGGTATGGATGCCGAGTCAGAAGAAATGGTGGAAGAAACGACCAAAAAAATAGAGCCGAGAGGTTTTCATAACTTCCTGAATCTGGATGAGGTGGAAAATTATAAATCTACAATCATAGCGAACAATGTTCCAGAGACCAATCTCAGCTGGAAAGACCGCCAAGATAATATGAATAAAGGCAAAGAATACACCGTGGCAGGAATGATTACGGAATATACCGTTCGGGATGGGAAGCGTGGCGGCGAAAAGGTGGCTTTCCTGACCTTGGAGGACTACGCAGGTTCGTGCTCTTTCCGTCTGGGAGACAGGGATTATATGAGGCTGAAAGACAAAATAGCACCACAGAGATTTGTGATATTAAAGATAAAATATTCCGTTTCGCAGGATGGAAGATGTTTCGTGAATGTGAACGATGTTTTGGAACTAAGGGATGCATTTGATAAATTTGCAAAATCTCTGACTGTTGTAATGCCGGTTCAGGATTTGAAAAAAGAAGATATAGAGTTTTTCAGAAATGAAATACTCACTAATAAAGGCGAGCATAAACTTAGCTTTTATATCAAAAATCCTGAGGATAACAGCATCATAGAGCTGGTATCTATGCAGCATAAAATAAGAATTGATGATAATGTATTGAAGATGATACACAAAGTCGGTAGATATGATGTGTTTTTGAACTAAATAATTTTTTTGGATAAAATAAATATAAAATGATAGCAGTTTTTAAAAAAGAACTTTGGGCTTATTTTGGGAATTGGAGTGCGTGGGTCATCATCGCATCTTTTAGTCTTTTAGGAAGCTTGTTCTTGTTTTTCTTTGAGAATAATTTTAACTTTTTTGATATAGGTGCGGCTTCTATGCAGACTTATTTTGTGCTGGTTCCGTGGCTTTTTATGTTCATCATTCCTGCGCTTAGTATGAAAACTCTGGCAGAAGAGCAGCAGTCAGGAACGCTTGGTTGGCTTTTTTCTCAGCCTTTAAAATTGACAGAGGTTATCGGTGGTAAATTCCTGTCTGTATGGCTGATAGGCGTTTTGTGCCTGTTGCCTTCCATCGTGTATTTTAATACGATTTCTACGCTCAGTATTCCAGAAGGAAACATAGATTTCGGGATGACTTTGGGCGGATATGCAGGATTGTTACTGCTTATAGGAGCATTCACAGCAGTTGGGATTTTGGCATCAGCCTTATCATCTAACCAAGTGATGGCGTACCTTATAGGCGTTTTTTTATGTTTCTTCATGTTTTTTGGAATAGAGCAGCTGGCTTCGTATAAATTGCTGGGAGGCGGAGATTATATCCTTCAGAATCTTGGTTTTTATCATCATTATATCGCCTTTACGAGAGTTTTTATAGACAATAAAGATGGGTTTTATTTCGGATTGATAATATTTTTAGGGCTAAAAGCAGCCATCCTTTTTGTTGAAAGAAAAAAATAAAATATTCAAAATAAGAAGAAAGGAAATGAAGTAGGGAATTTTGAAAAAATGTATAAAATAATATGAAAAATAAGAAAATAATAATATCTATTGGGATTGTTTTAGTTCTGCTTGTAGGGATTTTTGGTTTCTCCACAAGGATAGACCTTACCCAAGAAAAAAGATACACCCTTACAGACTCCACGATAAAAACCCTGAAAGCGGTAAAAAAACCAATGATGATAGAGGTTTATCTCGATGGTGATTTCCCAGCGAGTTTTAAGCAGTTACAAAACGAAACCAAATTCATGCTGGAAGAATTCCGAAAAATCAATCCAAAGATAGACTATAAATTCATAGACCCTATTAAGGAAAAAATATCGAGAGATACGCTGGAAGCCATGGGCATGGAGCCGTCTATTTTACCTAATATGAAAGATGGTAAAATTTCTGAAATCGTCCTTTTCCCATATGCAGCAGTGAAGTATAATACCTACGGAACGGCTATTCCTCTGATTATCCAGCAGACAGGGATAGATGCATCGGAACAGCTGAATAAGTCTATTGAGAATTTGGAGTACAATTTTGTTTCCACCATTAAAACCATGATTACCGAAAAGAGAAAAAATGTAGGATTTTTGGTTAATCATGATGAGTTGAGACCAGACCAGTTTCAGGGCTTCCTGCAGTTGGCTTTGGATAATTATAATGTAGGGCCGATTATTCCGAACACCAGAGGAGAACTCACCATGGAAGATGTTCCTACGCTCCAGAAAATGGACGCTATAGTAATCGCCAAGCCGAGAAAACCTTTTACCAACCAAGAAAAAGTGATTCTTGACCAATACATTATGAATGGTGGTAAAACTCTATGGATGCTGGATGCGGTGAATGCAGATATGGACACGCTTTACCATTCCAAAAAAATAATGGCTTATCCGCAAGACCTTAATCTAACGGATTTTATGTTCAACTATGGTCTGAGAATCAATTCTGCCTTGGTTAAAGATTTCCAAAAAGCGGCTCTTAGGAGAATAGTCGTAGGAGAGATAGCAGGTAACCCTCAGTATGCCAGCTTGTTGTGGCCGTATTTCCCGCTTGGGATTAACGAAACAGGAAATCCTATCACCAGAAATATAAATCCTTTGAAATTTGAGTTTCCAACAGCGATAGATACTTTGGGAAGACCAGGGATTAAAACCCAAGTTCTCTACGAATCTAGTAACAGAACGACTCTGAAATCTACGCCTAATTATGTAGAACTGAGTGAGTTGCAGAATATAGACAGCCTTAGTGTGATGGAAAAACCATCTACGCCGAAGATTTTTGCAGTGGCTTTGGAAGGGAAATTTAATTCTGCTTATGCCAACAGAAGTGAGAAAAATGAATATCCAAAGTTCAAAGCAAAGAGTGGCGAGAATAAAATGATAGTTATCTCCGATGGAGATGTCGCTAGAAACCAAGTCATCAGAGGAGAACCGCTTCCTTTGGGCGAAGACCTGATGACTAACCAGCTCTATGGTAATGAGCAGTTTCTGAGAAATGTGCTGGAATATCTTCTGGATGATGACAATCTCATCGAGCTGCGCAGCCGAAGTATAGAAGTCCGCCTCTTGGATGGGAAGAGAATCAATGATGAGAAATCCTATTGGCAGTGGCTGAATCTATTATTGCCGCTGGGAATTATCGAAGGAATGGGAGCATTGTTCTTCTGGCTGAGAAAAAGAAAATTTGCATAAAATAAAAATCTACTTCGTTTAGAAGTAGATTTGTTTTTTGGGATTAAATCATTTAATAAAAGACATTTTATTCTGAAATGGCGATTTCTATTTGTTCTTTATTGTTGTAACCATTGATTGTTTTTGTTTCAAAATCAAAATCTAACCAGAAAAAGTCTTTGATGTCAGTCAAAACTGTGATTTTCCCTGTGTTTTTATTGAAAGATATCAGTTGATTTTTAAGCTGGTTATCCTCCAAAATAAGATTTTGTAATAAAATATAATTACCAATATCTTCCTGAAATTCACTTATAATCGCTCCGTTTAGGTCTGTTGCTGATTTTTCATCTGTTAGTTTGTAGAATATATAGCCATCATCATCAAGGTGTTCGTTTGATTTGGCACAAAAATCATTGAAAATTTTATATTCTTGGCTGTTTTCATCAGGGAGAAAGTCTTCTTTTTTTAGTTTAAATTGTTCGTTTTCGAATAGAATATTTTTGCTGGTTTTAATATTTGTTTTGTCTTTAATTCCGAAAAAATCCTCTTTGACAGTCGAAATAATGGAACTAATGCCTGAATATATTCCCCATCCTATCAATAAAAGTATTCCAAATATGAAAAGAAAAGGAATGCACAGATAAAGAAGAAGTTTCATCCAAAAAGAATTATTCTCTGGAGGTAATGCAGAAATTTTAATATTTAAGATTTTCAATTTTTATATTTTTGATGAGGTCAGAATGGTGTTTTCAGTCTCTTTTTAGTTTTTAGGAATTAAAAAATTTATAATTTCTTTATCTTCCCAGAAAATATGGTCAGTAATATGAAAAATTTCCTCTTTATAAGGGTGATTTAGGGCTTCCTCTCGGTCAAGGATTTTCCCTTTTAGTATGTTTTCCCAAGGAACTTCATTTTTATTCAATAACGAAACATTTGCCTGCTGATTTTCATCAACCCAAAGCGCCATCGGGAAACCTGTTACTTTTGTATATTCTTCACTTTCAGGGTTTTCCCATTCACATATACCTATCAAACATTTTACTTCCTTTTCCTCGGCGTGCTCTGTGAAAGTGGCATAGTAAAAAGCAATAGCTTCGTTATCCTTATAAACAAATCTTGTGAGCCAAGTTACCCTATTACCACAGCATTTGCAAGTGGTGTAATTAGGTTTTTCAAATTCTATTTCTATCATTTTATCTATTGTTTTTTTATGTTCTAAAAATCTTTTTGGCGTTTTCGGTCGTTATTCTATCAATTTCTTCAAAACTCACTCCATAGATATCCACCAGCTTGCCTGCAATGAGGTTCAGATAAGCGCTTTCATTGCGTTTTCCTCTGTGTGGCACGGGCGCCAGATAGGGGCTGTCAGTCTCCAAAACTATTTTATCCAAAGGTATTTCACCCAAGAATTGGTCTATTTTTCCATTTTTAAAAGTCACCACGCCGCCGATGCCTAAATAAAATCCCAGCTCTATCGCTCGCAGAGCCTGAGCCTTGTCGCCACTGAAACAATGGAAAATTCCGCGCAGGCGAGGGTGTTTTTTTCTTTCCAAAACCTCAAAAGTCTCATCAAAACTATTTCGGGTGTGGATTACGATGGGCAGGTCTCTCTCCACAGCCCAGTCTATCTGCTTTTCGAAGGCTTTTATCTGTATATCAAGGGTAGATTGTTCCCAATATAAATCTATCCCGATTTCGCCTAAAGCACAGAAATCCCTTTGGTTAAGGTGTTTTTCTATAATTTCTAATTCCTTTTCCCAAGTGTCAGGCTTTACCGAGCAAGGATGAAGTCCCATCATCGCGAAGATTTTCTGTGGATAGGCAGCCTCTAAATCCAGCATTTTTTGGTGAGTTTCGGAGTCTATGGCAGGTAGGAATATTTGGCTTACTCCGTTTGCGAAAGCTCTGGAAACGGCTTCCTGTCTGTCTTGGTCGAATTCCTCTGAATAGAGGTGGGTGTGGGTATCTATCATGATTTTAAATAAAATTAAAGAAATAATTATTCAGAATCTTCTTTATATTTGCATTTTGATAAAGATAATGAATGGATAGTACATCGATTTTAAAACTGCTGGTACACTATTTTCTGCATTTCGGTTTTCCGTTTTTTATAGCCTATTTTTTTTATAAAGAAACTTGGAAAAAAACTTATTGCATTCTTTTGGCGACCATGCTGGTGGATTTGGATCATCTTTTGGCAACTCCTATTTTTGACCCAGATAGATGCAGTGTAGGTTTTCATCTGCTGCATTCTTATTATGCCGTTGTGGCATATGCTTTGGGATGTATTTTTCTGAAAGGAAATTACCGTGTAGTATCCATCGGGCTGCTTTTTCATATGTTCACAGACTGGCAGGATTACTGGCTGTGGCGCTAGAAAACAGAGTTACATTCTCACCTGTCTCATTTTGAAAGCCATCATTTTTGCGATGTTTTGCCCTTTGTTTTTGGCATCCTCGGCTGTCTCTCCCTCAAAAAGTTCATCCACAGTTTCTTTCCAAAGCCCTACCCAGTGGTCAAAGTGGTGTTCCTCCATCGGCACTTGCAGATTTATTGGAATGTGAGCGCCTACAGGATTTCCATCAAATTTAATGTCCATGAAGAGCAGTGCCCTCCAGAATAGATACATTTTGGGAAGATGCTCCTCCCAGTTTGTTTTTGCTACATCATTGAAGAAAAATCCTATGACATCATCTTTTCTTACCTTGCTGTAAAATGTATTTACAAGCAGTTCTATATCTTCTATTGTTTCTATATCCTTCATTTGGGTTAGTTTTTCATAAGCTCTTCCGCTTGTTGTAGTGCGGCATCTGTGATGGTGCTTCCAGAGAGGATTTGTGCGATTTCATGAAGCCTTTCTTTCTCTCCGAGCGGAATGATGTTTGACTGGGTTTTTCCGTCCACATCTTGTTTCACTACTTTGTAGTGGGAGTTTCCTTTGGCTGCTACCTGTGCGTGGTGCGTGATGACGATTAGCTGCATATTTTTAGCCATATCCTGCATTACTTTTCCTATTTCATCGGCTGTTTTTCCAGAAACTCCAGAGTCTATTTCATCTAAAATTAGAGTAGGAAGTTCTGCATTTTCAGCCATTATTTTCTTGATAGAAAGCATCACACGGGAGCGCTCCCCACCAGAAATAGCGCTTTGTATTGGTTTTAGAGGGAAGCCGGAGTTTGCTTGGAATAAAAGCTGAATGTGTTCTTTTCCAAATTTATTAAAATCTTGATTTTCTGTGAATTCCACCTCTATTTTTGCTTTTTCTAATCCCAATCTGGCAAGAAGCTCCTCGGTTTTTTCTTTAAAAATAGGAATAGTCTTTTGTCTATTTTCAAATAAGATTTTAGCTAATTTATCTAAATCCTGCTGAATTATATTTAGCTGATTTTTAGTATCTTCTATATCTTTTTCTAAATTCTCCGAATTTTTCTGCTGTGTAGAGAGTTGCTCTCGGATAGTTATAAGTTCCTCAATATCAGAAACTTGGTGTTTTAGCAAGAGAGAATTTATTTTGTTGAGCTGGCTCGTGAAAACTGCCAGTTCTTCGGGATTGATTTCCGTGCTTTCTATCTCGTTTTCAATGCTGTCTGCGATGTCTTTTAGTTCCAGATAGTTTTCCTCTATTCTTTGGCTTAGCTGTTCTAAATGAGGTGAATTTTCAGAGATTTTTTGAATTTTGTTTTTGATATCGTTCAGACTGTCTAAAATCCCTATTTCTTCCTGCTGAAAACGCCCAGAGATTTGTCCCAGATTCTCCAAAATCAGCTCGGCGTGTTCGCCTATATTTACCTTGTTTTTTAGTTCTTCTAAATTGATATTATCAAGGTTAAACTCTTGCAGTTCTGTCAGTAAAAAACTTTGATAATCAGACTCTTTATTTCTTTCGGCTAGTTGGTTTTCAAGCGAAAGAAGCTCTTTTTTTAGATTTTGATAAGAGACAAATTTCTTTTGATAATCGTTTATAATTTCTTTGTTTTCAGATAATCCATCAATGATTTTGAACTGATATTCTTCCGAGAAAAGATTGGAAGTTTCGAACTGAGAGTGAATGTCTATCAGTTTAGAAGACAATTCCTTTAAAACATCCAGTGTCACGGGAATATCATTGATGAAAGCCCTAGATTTTCCGCTGGGCAAGATTTCTCTTCTGATGATGGTATTTTCCTCAAAATCAAGGTCGTTTTCCTCAAAAAAAGGAAGATAAGAAGATGTGATTTTAAATTCTGCTTCTACAACGCTCTTTTTCTCAGGGTCGGAGATTGATTTTGAATCTGCTCTTTCTCCAAGAATCAGCCGTAAAGCTCCTAAAATAATGGATTTTCCAGCGCCCGTTTCTCCCGTGATGACTTGCAGTCCGTTTTCTAGAGAAACACTAAGGTGCTGAATTAGAGCAAAATTTTGTATCGTAATTTTTGAAAGCATTTTCTTAATATTGGTTGTAAATTGAAGATTATTTCCACTTATTCCACTTGGATTCTATATCTCTCGGCGAAAAAGTGCTCATCATTATTCTCAGTTCATTGACATTGATTCCGCCATTGTTATTGGAATTAAAAATATTGAAAATTTCGTCTTTTTTTGTGTCAATGAAAATGGAAAGAGGATAGTTCAGCTGAAAATCAGCTTCATAAGCTTTTAGTTTCAGTAGTTCTTCTGCAATGGTCTGTTTTGCAGCAAATTGGTTCTGGCTGCTGAAATTATCCAGTCCTATTCTGTGGTAGGAATAGTAAATATTTCTTAGAGGAATGTTTCTTTCGTTTAGTAAGCTGTTGACTAGCAGGCTTCTACTTTTCGTTTCGCCCATGATTTCCCATCCGTCATAGTTGTGATTTTGAGCATTTTGAGAAATTTTTTGTGCCTTTTCGAAATGAGTTTTTCCGCTCAGTTGCTGGAAGCTGTCCGCATCATATCCTAAAATAGTATAGATGTAAAAACTAATCACATCTGTAAGGTTTTTCCCAGAAAACTGTCTGTCATTGAATATAAGGTTTTCATTCTCAGTGTATTCGAAAGAAAAACGAGTGTCATTGATATTGATAAGAGGTGTTTCATAAATAGTCCCATAAACAGGGCGAACTGCCTGAACGATAAGACTTCCTTTAAAGGAGTTTTGGCTCGGTCTTTCTTTGATAACAATGGCAAAATTAGCTTTGATTTTTTCAAAGTTTTGCAGTTTTTTACCTGTCCATTTCGTGTTGTTGATAAAATCTCTCAAACTTTTTTCTAAAGTTTTGAAAATCTGAGTATTACTACCACCTATCTGGCTGTGGTTTACCTGCACATTGGCATAGATTTCCTGTGCATAGGTTAGACAATTAATGGATAGAACGACCAAAAAAGCAAATATTTTTTTCATACTGTTTCCTAAAATTAAAGGTGCTAATTTAAAATTAAAAATCATTACACCCAAACAAAAATCTCAATAATGCCGTTTTTATTTTGTGTATTTCAAAAAAAATACTATCTTTGCGCCCATAAATGAGATGTAAAATATGTTAATAGTTCAAGTAAAAGATGGAGAATCAATTGATAGAGCACTTAAAAGATACAAAAGAAAGTATGACAAAACAGGTGTTGTTAAACAATTGAGATCTAGACAGCAGTTTACTAAACCTTCTGTAATACTTAGACAAGGTAAATTGAGAGCTGCTCACAAACAAAGACTGCTTAGCAAAGAAGAGCAAGCATAAGGTTTTGTTTTGAAAATATTTTGAGTCCATTCTTTATTGAGAATGGACTTTTATTTTTAAATTGATTAACTTTGGATTATGATAGACAAGTTTTTGGAATACATTCAGCAGGAAAAACGCTACTCTCCCAATACGATTACCAGCTACCGAAAGGATTTGAATGATTTTCAGCTTTTCCTTATGGATAGGGAAGGAATGGAAGATTTGCAGAAAGCAGAAAAGAAAATGGTGCGTAATTTCATCGTTTTTCTGAGCGAGAAAGGATTGACCAAAAGAAGTATCAATAGAAAAATTTCTACCCTGAAGAGCTTTTATGCTTTTTTACAGAGAGTATCGCTGATAAGCGTTTCACCTGTGGAGGGTTTATCAACACTAAAATTTTATCCCGAAAAACAAATTCCCTTTTCCAAAGAAGAAATGCAGGACCTGTCTGCTGTTTTAGATAGTGGAGAAGTGGAGCTGCTGGATAGACTCATCATAGAGGTTCTTTATCAAACGGGAATGCGTAGGGCGGAGCTTTGTAATTTGCTTTTAGAGAATGTTCATTTTTATAGAAATGAAATTACAGTAATAGGTAAGGGAAATAAACAGAGGATCGTTCCTATTTCTCCTGTTCTGATGCAGGAACTCAAAGTTTATAATGATGAATATAGAAAACCTAATCCTGATGCAGATTTATACTTTTTTGTAACACCAAAAGGGAAAAAAATCACAGAAAAATTTGTTTATTTGCTCGTAACTCGTTACCTTAGTGCTGTGTCTTCAAAGAGAAAGAGAAGTCCGCATATCCTTAGACATAGTTTTGCGACACATATATTGAATAATGGAGCTGAGATTTCTAAGGTCAAGAAGATGATGGGACACGCGAGTTTATCTTCTACACAAGTATACACCAATGCGGATATTGAACAGTTGAAAAATATTTTTAATAAAACTCATCCCAGAGGTAATGCAAAAACGCAATTATCATCTGATGATGAGATAATCTAAGTTTAACACCTAAAATATGTCATTATGGAAATTAGAGTTCAAGCGATGGGGATGACTCCTCATGTTTCACTAGAAGAGTTTATGGAAAAGAAAATAGCTAAATTAGATACTTTCTATGATAAAATCCAAGCGTGTGAGGTTTTCCTTAAATTAGAAAATGTAAGTGGCAAAGAAAACAAAACAGCGGAGATTATTCTAAATGTACCAGGGGATGATATCGTGGTAAAGAAGACAACAAGCTCTTTTGAGGAGAGTATAGACCTTTGTGTGGATGTTGCTAAAAAGTTGTTAATCAAAAAGAAAGAAAATAATTAAAAAAAATATTTGAATTTTTAGCAATAAAAATTTGTGGTTTCAAAAAAATTTTTCTATATTTGCAAACGCAAAAAGGAAATAAAGAAGTTCTTTTGAAATCAATGCCTCCATAGCTCAGTTGGCCAGAGCACGTGATTTGTAATCTCGGGGTCGTGGGTTCGAATCCCTCTGGAGGCTCATTTTATAAGGTAGGGGAGATACCAGAGCGGTCAAATGGGACGGACTGTAACTCCGTTGCTTCGGCTTCGCAGGTTCGAATCCTGCTCTCCCCACATTTATAAAAAAACATTAAAAAATATTTGTGGGTTTAAGAAAAAGTTCTTACATTTGCAAAGTAAAAATTACCAACAATAAAAAATGCGGAAGTAGCTCAGTTGGTAGAGCGTCAGCCTTCCAAGCTGAATGTCGCGGGTTCGACCCCCGTCTTCCGCTCACAGAAATCACAATCCATGGATTGTGATTTTTTTATAAGCCGTTATAGCTCAGCGGTAGAGCGCTTCCTTGGTAAGGAAGAGGTCTCGGGTTCAAGTCCCGATAATGGCTCAGTCAAGTAAGGTATTGTTTTTCAGTATCTTACTTTTTTATTATAGGCAAAATATACCTATTTTAAGTAAAAAAACACCTACAAAGGAATAGAAATAAAATAGGAAAAAGTTCGAACAAAGTTCAAATGAAAATCAAATTTTAATATTTTGTTTTTAAGATGGCTAGGATGGATTTATTTTTGTCAAGAGATTTGTTCATCACATATCTGAAGCATTGCGTAAATAATGTTTAAATTCACTTGTTAATTTTTTCTCTTTGAGCAAAGATATCATTTCAAATTGAGCTTTAATTTCATTTTGAACCAAAGCATCTTGAAATCCTTCCTTAGATAATATATCCTTATCTTCATCTTGTAGCATTATATCTATTACATTGATAATTGATTGAGAAATATTATCTTCAAAACCTCTTATGCCTGACTGACAATATCTTAAAACATCATCTAAAGAAACTATCAACTCATATATCTCTTCTTGTTGATAATCTGTTGCATCTAAATCTGTTTCATCTATGTCGTTAAGCCTTTTGTACAACAAATTAATTTTACTCATATCCATTTGTTCTTTTTCATCAACAAGATTCCATAAATAACTTATGATTTCATTTATCAATGAAACCTCTTCATCAGTCAAGAAAACTTGAATATGATTTTTACACCTTTGAAGTAAATTTTCACAAAACCAACTACCCCAAAAAAGTAAATTATTTTCGGGTATTTCTGAGGTTTTTTCTTCTATTTCTTTTGAATACGAATTAAAATCTTCCATTTTTGTTAAAAATCATTGTTTAATGATGTTTTTGGTTTTTTACACATTATTTTTTTAAAAAAATCTCCAAAAACCATTTGTTTTTTGAAACTACCTTGGAACTATTGTTTTTTCTCCAGTGCTATCACTTATTCTTTTCGTAAGTTGTGTAACTTCCTCAAATATGGGTTTTATTTTTTTATCAGGAAATCTATCTAATGGATTATTATACCCATCATCCCAAAAAGTTATATATTTCCTTTTACCATCTTGAAAATAAAAAATAATCTGCGTTGCTTCTTGAGGAGGGTGTATACTGTCTTTATTAGTAGAATTTAGTTCATGTTCATTAGGGAGATTTTCTAAATCATTGTCATAATATATTCTTTTTATTTTATTAATACTTTTATTAGATACTTTGAAAGGAACTTCCTTTATAGTATCTTTCTCATAAGGTGTTTTTCTTGTTTTATAAACTTTCTGTATTCCTTCTGATAGATAAAATGTTCCTTTCCAGTTTTTTATGACTATAGATTTTATATTGTCTTTTTTATCAGCACAACTATAGAAAAGTAGAAATGCAATAAAATAAATATACTTATTTTTCATTTTTAAATTCTTTTTGAGATGGGAATGTGAAGTTATTTTGTCTTCTGTATTTTTATTATAATATTTTAATCAAAAATGAGCCTATCTCCTCTCATCATTATATTTTCTATTATTCTTTTTCTATCATTTAAATCTTCTGGCAGAATAGTTTTGGAGTATTTCTTTTGCAATTCTTTTTTGAATTCATCTAAATTATTAGTTATCAAATACGATAAAAATAATTCAAATGCTCTTTCTTTATAGACTGGATTTAAATTGGGTGAATATTGTTTTAATAATAACTTATAATCTTCAATAGGGATTTTATTTTCATCTAATTCTCGGCAAAGTGTAGAAAATAATGACATTTGGAAATACATATCCTGTTTTACAATTTCTTTATCCACTGTTTTAAGAAAACTACTAGTATTCTTTAGTTTTCCTGCTAGATAAAGTTGCTTCATTTTGTATAGATATAGCATTTCATTTTTTGGATTTTGTTTTATCGCACAATCCAACATAATTTGGAGACTATCGTTAGTTTGTTTTATAAGCTCATCATATTCTATTGATTCATTAGGAATTTCAAGTTTTATTTCAGGATGACTTTCAGAACCAAACCAGAGTGTATATTGCTTTAAATAAAGATCTTGATATTTTTCATAACATTCTTTATCTCTCTTATTACAGCTTATAAAAATAAAGAACACACTACATGTAAATACATGTTTTTTTATCATGTTGTAAATTGATTTTGCGCTCTTTTCCATTTATATTTAGTTTTTTATCAGATATCCTCGTTATTGTATGCCTTTTCCAAAAAGAATCTTGTTTTTATTAGTGAATGTTATAGAAATAAAAGAAACATCACATTCTTCTAATAACTGACCATTATCACAACAAGAATTAATATAATACATAAATATTATCACTTCTTTATCCTTAAATCTTCTAGTAGGAGTTCCGAGATATTCTTTTAGCAAAATACTATCATTTTTATTACTTTTTTTAAAGGTATTATATAATTCTTCTCCCATCTCAGTAGTTCTTTCGTGTTTACACCCTAAACTATCATTATTCCATAAGAAAAATGTATGATTTTTTTTCTAATACCATTGTGTTGTCTGCTTCTTTTCTTTTAGAACAGCTTATAATGCATAATAGAGGCAATATTATTTTACAAAAAACATTCATTTTTTTATTCATTTTTTGAGTTTTTTTTAAACATCTAATAAAAAAGACAGAA
>CAUSFO010000027.1:0-19281 GCA_963530895.1 uncultured Flavobacteriaceae bacterium
AAATCCTATACTTGCTCAAAAAAATAAGGATGCTAGTAAGTATATTTTTGCCAGTGAGTAAGCCGATCAAGCAGTTTTTGACTCAGAAATTTGGTGCGGAATATCAGCCAAGCCGAGATAATTGGTTCGGAATTCTTATCAGTTCCCTTTTGAGTAAGAAAAATTCGAACTGGGATGATCGTGGAAAAAACGAAGTCTTTGAGGAGGAATATAAAATTTCCTTCAAATTGTCTTATTCAGACAAGCACGGCATCTGCATTCTTCCTACGCACGAGCAACTGCTTCGGCGTGCGGTGGAAAGTTTGTTTCGGGAGCATCTGTATGAAACAGCAGTTCTCAATAAGCTCTACTATGATATAGAGTATAAAACCTCCATAGAAAACCTGCTGAATTTCTACGGAATCCACGAGGAAGAAAAATCCTATTACCAAACTATCATTAGGGATTTTAACAGAAAAAAGGATAAAATCGCCCAACGATTAGAAAATCAGCCAAATAAAATATTTTCGTAAAAAAACTTTAAAATATGGTGGAAATCAGCAATATTCCAGAAAAATTCTTTCGTGAAATTCGACAAATCGAAATTTTCAACGCCAAAGAATATTCATTCACAGCGAACAGCACAGGCAAGAGTGTTTCTGCTGAACCGAAAATAATCTTTAAAAACATCGTTCCCGAGGACTTCGATAGGTCTATTAAAAGAAAATCCAAAAACGGAAACACTTTTTTCGAGGTGGATCTATCATTTAACCTCTATGGTCTCAGCCCAATGAACATCAGTGCTTATTCTGTTCTTTTGAATAAAAAGAGTTTTTCTGTCCGCCTGGTGACCAATGTGGATTCCATGATATTGGGTAATGAACAAGAGCCGTTCATGGTAGAAGTTCACGATGGGCGCAAGGATGATAATTCTGGAAGTGATAGGATGCAGATCCAAATTTCTGGCGCTACCATTATAGAGCCCAAAGCCCAGAGCTTATAATTTTCTGTCTTTTTTTTAAAAGCCTACATTTTAGATTTTTGAAAAATAAAATCTAAGAATGTTTAATGGTAATACTTTATTAAATACTCCGCTGGCAATAGATAAAGGCTATTTGATGAGCCTTGTTCCATCATTGGCAGCGGAATTTATGTTGATGAAATCCTCTCCTATACAGAGTGTAAAGGAGAGAGAAATGCAGTATTTATCCAAAATCAACAAACAGGGAGAAGGGAAAGAAAATATGAAGTTTCCTGTAATAGTGGATATTGTGGGAGCAATCACTAAATATTCTACTTATTTCTCTTACGGCACCCAGTTCCTTGGGGAGCTCTTGAAAGAATTGGATAGAAGCCCAAGTGTTTCGGGAATCATCCTTAATATAGATTCTGGAGGCGGTATGGTCTCTGGAACCGCAGAGCTTACCCATATCATCAAGAATTTAGAAACTCCTACTATATCATATACCAGCGGTTATCAGTGTTCGGCTGCGCTGGACATTGCTTCTGGGTGTGATTATCATATGGCATCTCCTTTTGCTGATAAAATCGGCTCCATTGGGACGATGCTCTCTTATCAAGATTTTTCAGCAATGTTCGAAAAATGGGGAGCAAAAATCTATGAAATCTATGCTCCACAGTCTACAGAGAAGAACAAGGAGTATCGTGAGTTGATGAAAGGAAACGAAGAACTCTACACTGAACAGCTGAAAGTTTTAGCAGATGATTTTATTTCCAGAATGAAAGAAAATTTTGGGGAGAAGCTGAAAGATGACGGGCATGTTTTCAAAGGAAAAACCTACACTCCGAAAGAGGCTTTGGAAATCGGTCTTATAGATGAACTCGGTTCTTTAGCAGATGCATTGAGCAAATTTTAATCAATAAATTAAATAAAAATGAAATTTACAAGAATCACAGCCCTACTGGGACTAGCGCAACTAACATTCCATGCAGGAGTGTTTGGAACGCAGAAGCCTTTTGCGAAGCTATCGGAAGAGGAATTGGAGAAAATAGATAACGCCTTGGCTGGTCTGGAATCAGAAGGAATGGCGGAAGAACTGGAAAAAACCAAGCAGAGTCTTTCCGATGCTGTAACGAATTTAGAGGTCGTAAAAAAAAATTCGGAAGAAACGGCACAGGCGGTAGAAGCCGCACTAGAAACTGCAGGGTTAAAAGAAGAGGCTAAAGAAAGCGTGGTGGAAAACATCGCTTTACTTGGGGAAAAATGCAAGGAATTCGGAGGCTCTAAAAACAGACATTCTGTAGTAGAGAATGACGGAACAGAGAATTCTGAAAATGGTTTGATTGGAGGATTTATGAATCCAGAAGATGAGCACAACAAGTTGCTCCAGAGAGTAAAAAAGTAGAATAAATAAAAAAATAAGAATATGAGTTTAAAAACAGATCAGATTAAAAACGAGCTTATTCGTTATTTATCTGTAAACCCTACTTTATTTAGCGGTATGGTTTTGTCAAGCGAGGTTTACATCAACCAGTTTGCAAGAACAGTTACCAAAGTAAAGGGACATTATCCATCGGTTCAGGCATTGATGAGCCATGTAGTTCAGATTTTTGA
The DNA here is from genome assembly GCA_963530895.1 of uncultured Flavobacteriaceae bacterium. Taxonomy (GTDB): domain Bacteria; phylum Bacteroidota; class Bacteroidia; order Flavobacteriales; family Weeksellaceae; genus JABCPE02. The sequence continues at coordinate 2,555 of CAUSFO010000027.1, forward strand.
TTCCAAGAAAGTGACTCCTTATGGAGATATTACATTCTTATACAAAGATTTGAAGAATTTTCATCAAAAAGTGGATTTCCAAATAGATCCAGCGGAAATTTTGGGAAGTATTTTTGAAGAAAAATACGAAGAAAGTAAAGGTCTGCAACAAAAGAGCATCTCTGTTCTTGCTATGCAGATTTTAAAAGAAAAAGTGATTGATGATGTTAATATTCTATCTATCACTGGTAAGTTTGATTCTTCACAGAAAGGGCAGGCATCTCCTACATTCGGTTCATCAATGGACGGTTTGAACGAGGTTCACAAGAAAATAGCAACGGATACTACAAATCCAGCATTCTTGATTCCTGGTGATGCGATAACTAAAACCAATGTTTTGGAAGTTGTAACGGAATACGAAAGACAGATTCCATCACTTTATAAAAACAAAGTGAAAACTATCTTCATGAGCCAAGCTGATGCGGAAGATTATCAGATTGCATATGAGGACAGGTTTGGACAAAACAAGTTCCAGGATGATGCCATGAGAACAAGACTTGGCAAGAGACAAATCGTGGGCATACCGAACCTTACCAAAGGAACTATCGTGTCTACGGTGGACAATAACCTATTAAGGCTTATTGATGAAATTGACAATCCAGCGACTATTACTTCGGTTCAAGAGAACGGAAGAATATTGGATATTCTTGGAGAGTTCTCTCTTGGATATGATTATGCTGTAAACCAATTGGTATTCATGCATACATCAGACGGAACGAAGAAACGAGGATTGAACAATGCGGATCAGAACGAATTGTTCTATGCAAGTGAAAAACTAAGTGTGTAATCCTATACCTGTAGGCACTTTAGGGTGCTTACAGGTTTTTCTAAAAAAAATAATATTATGGCAAAAGAAGACGAAAAAGTTTCTGAAAACATCGAAGAAACTGCAGGTAATACTGAAGAATCTACAGAAAATGTAGCAAAGGAAACTCAGCTTGATACCAGGGAAAACGAACTGAATGTTTTTGCGGACCAGCTGAAAGAAAAAGAAGCTGAACTGGACAATCGTGAGAAAGAAATCGCAAAAAGAGAAGCTGAACTGGATAAGAGAGAAAAATCTCTTACAAAGAAAGAACCTAAACCAGCAGAGCCAAAAGCAGAAGCTGTTTCATTTGTTTTCAACGGAGAAAATTACAGATTCACTGATGATGCTCCGAGCAAAATCAGAATCGACGGCTTCGTAAAAACTCAACAGGAAATCTCTCAGGACGAAGATATACTGCTTCAGTTGGTCGTTGGCGGGTCTGGATTGATAGAGAAAGTTTAACCAAAAAATAAATAAAATTATGGCAAGTTGTTTTGATAGCATTCCGCACGAGAACTTGGAGCATTGTCCAAATGATGAAATCAATTCTGGGATTGCAACGAAGTTGTATTATGTTCCTGTAGATTTCATTAAAAGTATGGCAAAGCCTACGATTTCTACTACCTATGCCAGCAGGGTAACCATTGCAGCAGGAGGTATTGTTCTTAATAGTGGCAAAGCATGGAAATCCATCGATATTCAGATGGATGAAGGAGAGTTGAAACCGACCCTTACAGGGAATGTGGGCAACAAGAAGACAAAAACAGAATTGGAATTTCTTATTCCTGGTCTCAGAACGGAAGTGTTGGGCTGGATAGATGCCTATAAGAATGCTCCGTGTGTTTTTGCGGTAAAAGATGCCAACGGGAAACTCTTTGTGATTGGAAACAAAGACCTTGGAGCAAGAATAGATTCTGCCGAGGGAACTACAGGTAAGAAGATAGATGATAACTCTGGAGTAACAGTGAAGTTGGTAGCGAATGCGAAAACTTGTGTGTATGAAGGAGAAATCACATTAGAACCTGCAGCGTAGAAAATTGGAAAAGATGGATAAAAAGTATTTCAAACTGAATGTTCCGATTGGAACAAGGATTATCAGTTCTCGTGGTGATTTTGTAGTGGAAGAAGTTCCAGATGATGCTTTTGATTTTTTCCAAAGAGGCTCTCAGTGGCTTTCGCTGGAGCCAGAGGCTGTAGAGGGTCTTTCCAAATTGTCGGAAACGAAACTTAAAAGCCTTTTAGCTCTCAAAGAAAGGCAGGATATGACAGAAGACGCTGGCATTATCCGAGAGGCTTTGGAGCAAATTCTCCTTACGAGAACGGAGACAGCAGAAGATAAATCAAAATCACAAAAGAAACAGGAAGCCTAGTGCTTTCTGTTTTTTATCATTATGAATGCAAAAGAACACCAGGAACTTTTAGAAAAGTATATTTCATACGGAGGAAACCAGCGGATAACGGAAGCCTGCAGGAGGTTTTCCCTGCAGAATTTTGCAAAGCTGAAATATGAATTTTCTCGATTGAATAAGCCTGCAGAAGCGAAAGTTTCAGCTGAAATCCGAGCCGATAAACCAGCAGACCAAGAGAGTGGAATTCCGAAACCAGAAGCGCCGAGAAAAGTATTCAATGATTTTATTGCAGATTATCCCGTGGAGCTTCATAAGGCTTTCCGTAGACGCTGGGGGCTGTGGATGGAGGCTTGCTCCCTTAAAATTCAGCTCGGAGAACTTGACCCTAAAGACGAAGATGAAGCCTTTGAGATTCAATGGAAAATTTGGAATTGCTTTAAAGAATTTGACCAATGCCAAAAAGTGCTGAAACATTACAGAGAGTATAAAAGAATAATGCCTTTGGAGACTGAAACTGATTTTGAGGGGATGAGCGAGCTGGAAATTTATAAGCATCGGGACAATCTTAGGGCACTGATCACAAGGAGGAAACAGACCATTAAGAAAATGGAAAATTCCCTACCTGCTCCCGAAGACCCAGAATATAAAAGCCGATTGCACACGCTGAACCTCAAAAGGGAACAGCTCCAAGAAAAAGAAAACGAACTCATGGAATGCGAAAAATTTTTGAATAATGGAAAATAAAATACATGCTCCTTTGGAATGGTATACGGTTCAGAGGAAAGTAAAAGAGTTAGTGCCTTGTGATTTTAATCCAAGACAAATAAATGATGCCGATATGAAGAAACTCCGAGAGAGCTTGGAGAAATTCAATTTGGTAGAAATTCCAGTCATTGACCTTGACAATACGCTGATAGCAGGACACCAGAGAGTAGCTGCGTTGTTCGTGCTGGGGCGTGGTGAGGATAGCATCGATGTAAGGATTCCAAACCGAAAGCTTACCGAGGAGGAATTCAAAGAATACATGCTCCGAAGTAATATCCATAATGGTGAATTTGATTGGGAAAAAATAGAGGAATTCTTTCAAGATTTAGACCTTGAAGGTATCGGAATGGATATGGGCGATTTTGATGAATTTTTGAAACAGAACGCTGTGCTTCCGCCTGAAGAAGAGGGCGATTTTGATGCCTCACTTCATGAAAAAACGCAAAGTGTAGAGGGGGATTTATTCGAATTAGTTTCTAAAGATAAAAACATAAAGCATAGGTTCTTGTGTGCCAGCTCCACTGACTCAGAGAACTGGGCGAGGTTGCTTGGTGATGACAAACTGAACCTATTACTTACCGACCCACCGTATAATGTAGACTATCAAGGAGGAACGAAAGACAAACTAAAAATCAAGAATGATAAAATGAGCAATGATAATTTTTATCGTTTCTTGTATGATTTCTTTGTGAACAGTTATGTTTTTTCTCATGCTGGAGCACCTGCGTATGTATTTTATTCGGATTCGGAGGCTATCAATTTCAGACAATCTATGCTGGATGCAGGGTATAAGATTTCCTCTACTTTGGTCTGGGTAAAGAATTCATTTGTATTAGGAAGGCTGGACTATCATATGCAGCATGAACCTGTTATTTTCTGCGAAGAAACACAGCCTACGGAGATAGAAACGCACCGCTCGCTGGTGTATGGCTGGAACGCAGAAGGAGCTCATCCTTGGTATACGGACCGAAAGCAAAGTTCGATTTTAAGGTTTGACAAACCACAGCGAAACGCAGACCATCCTACGATGAAACCTTTGGATTTAATGGGGTATTTGATTAAAAATTCCAGCAGACAGGGGGAAATTGTAGGTGATGGCTTCTTAGGTTCTGGCTCTACCTTGATAGCTTGTGAGCAAAACTGGAGAGCGTGCAGAGGCTTTGAGCTGGACACGAGGTTTTCGGATGTTATTGTAAGACGGTGGGTGTCCTATATGAAAGAAAACGGATTGGCTTATGAAGTGTGGAGGAACGGGGAACAGCTTACAGATGCTGAGATAGAACAATTTAATAAAAAGTCAGAGGAATAAACCTCTGATTTTTTTTGTAAAAAAAATGAAAAAAGTTAGTGAAAAATTTGGATATTGTGAAAATTCACAGTATCTTTGTGGTGTTAAAAAAAGCGAAAGATATGAAGTTAACAGAAAAAGAAAAGGAGTTAATCGAAGCAATTAGAAACTTCTTAAAATCAAAACACAATCCCTCAATAGAATTAGAGTTTTATGCAAGGGAACTTTTCGAAAAGATGATGGATGGAGAAGAGGAAGAAAAAGAAAAGTAAAAAATAAACCGCCCAAAGCGGGCGGTTTTTAATCTAAAAATATTAAGATATGGAAATAGGAATCAGTAAAAAAGTGGCTTATAAAAAGCAGTTAGAAGATATTATTGTAGATGTATCTTGGGGCAAGATTTCCAAGAATTATTTCGGGAAATCGGCATCATGGATATATAATAAACTTTCCGAAATAGATGGAAACGGAGGAAAAGGTGGATTTACTCCAGAGGAAAGTGAGCAGTTTAAGGGAGCATTATACGACCTTGCTGAAAGATTGAGAAAGGCTGCTGATAGTTTTCAAGCATAAAATACAAATTTCATAGAAATTTGCTTTTTTTAACATCTGCCCTGCATTTGCAGGGCTTTTTTTTGTGTTTTGCCGTGACTTCGGGGTTTCTTATATTTGGAGCATGGAATTGTCAAAATTCAAGAAAGACAGCAGTTTTCAGCGTATAAAGGCGAGTTACCTAGATGAGAGTTCAGTGGAACTGACCGAGCGTGAGGTGGAGAAAAAGAAGAGGATGAGCCACGCATGGTCACTAAGATTGAATAACAAATACTCTACTTATCAAGTAATTCAGATACTGATGAGAGACCACGGGATTTCTCAGGCTTCGGCATATCGTGAGTATAATATGTCCATGCAGATTTTTGGCGAGCTGGATGCTACTACATTGGCAGCGGAACGGCAGGTGCTGAAAGAGGCGTTTTGGAACGAATACCAGAAGGCTGTAAAGGCTGGTAATGGAGACCTTGCAGTTAAGGCGCTGAAAGAATACAGGGAGCTATTTAATTTTGATGAAAACGAAAACCAGATAGACCCTAACAAGATACAGGCGCATGAGTATAACATCAGAATGCCGAGAAGAATTTATAAGATGATGGATAAGGAGTTTGCGTATGGCGTTGTAGATTTTAATAATTTAGAAATCGAAGATGCAGAATTTAGGGAAGTAGAAGAAACGGAAGATGATGATGAATAGAGAGATTAGTAATTTGATAAAGCCACAGAAAGAGATTCTGCTCAATCCTATGCAGATGGCGGCTGTTCTGGCAAACCATCGCTATAAAATTCCTTATATCACAATAGAAGCGGCGAGGGGGTCGGGCAAGTCTACTGTATTGGGGTGGTTTTTAAAGGAAGCCGTGAGGCAGATGCCACGCTCTACTGGTGTGATTGTGGGGGAGACTTTTGTGCAGATAAAGTCCAGAACCCTGCCATCTACCAAGGAGGGGCTGGAGATGTTTGGGCTGTATGAAGGTTATGACTATGTAGTGGGAAAGAGCGGGGTATCTATGGGGTTCGAGCGACCATTCCAAGCGCCCGACAGCTGGAATAATGTAATTCATTTCAGAAATGGCGCCATTGCGGTGATGGTTTCGCTGGACAATCCCAATTCAGGAAGGGGATTGAATTCTTATTGGGTAATGGGCGACGAGGCTGTATTGCTTACCTACGACCGATTATTCAATAATGTTTTGACAACCAACAGGGCAAAGAAGGAAATATTCAAAGGCAAATCTATGCTTCATGCCGAGATATTCGTTTCTTCCGTTGCCATGACCAAGAAGGGGGAATGGTTCACTAATAGGGAGAAAATGGCAATAGAAAACCCAAAAGAGTATACCTTTATCAAAGCATCTTCGAAAGTAAATATCCACAACCTAAAGCCTGGCTGGATAGAGAAGATGAGAAGAGAGGCGCTCTCAAAGACTATGTTTGAAGCTGAGATACTGAACATCCGCCCTGGGAAGATTGCAGATGGTTTCTATGCACAGCTGAGCAAGAAGAATTATTATAAGTATAAATACGATATTGATGCTTTGGGGGATTTGACAGAAAACTATGTGCCGAGCAGTAAGTATGACACTGACCTAGTGCGTGGTGTTCCGCTACAATTCAATTTGGATTTCGGGGGAAGAATTAACTGTGGGACAGTATCGCAGTATCTAGAAAGCCAAGGAGAGATAAGGTTTATCAAGGAGTTCTTTGCGAAGAATCCTGATAAACTTTCCGATATGGTTAAGCAGTTCATCGACTACTATAAACACCACCAATCCAGCTGTAATGTAGTGCATCTGTATCATGACCGCTCTGGTTACAAGTCTGAGGCGAACTCCAAGACTACATTGGCAGAAGATGTAGAGAATGCGCTCCGTTCGGCGGGATGGATAGTGATTAACCAGACACCGAACACGAATAATCCCGAGCATATACAGAAATTCAGATTGATTAACGAAATTCTTTCCGAGCAGAATCCTCAGCTTCCTATTGTTAGGATAAATGAAAACCAGTGTCCGAACTTGATAATATCAATGGAGAATGCACCTCTGACAAGTGATGATGCTTTTAAGAAAGACAAATCCTCCGAGCGAAGCAGTACAATTCCACAAGAACACGCCACTCACTTTTCGGATACGCTGGATTACTGTTTGTTTTGGCAGTTCAGTTATCTTTTGGATTACGACTACTCCGATTCCTTTATTATTACCAATATTTAAAACCTACAGAGTCTCCTCATTTCGAGGAGATTTTTTTGTTTTTGGCTTTCCAGCATTTCGGGGAAGTCCCTTTCATATTTCGGTAAAAAATAAAACTGCAATTGTAGAAAAAACTAAGGCGGCTCGTGGGTTAATTTGCGCACTTTGAGAAAAAAACAAAAAATTCATAGGTTAATAGTTTGATAAACAAATGATTAGTTTCAAAATTTTGAGAAAGAGCCTTGTTTTTTGGTGTTTTTTGGTGTGTCTTTTATGCTTTCAGTGTGTTGTTTGATATTTGCGCCATGGAAAAAACGCTGTTTTTATCTGATGTTCTCACGGAAATGAAAAAAGTAGACACCCGCAAAAATCCTGTCCCTTTTTCTCTAAAAATTAGAAGTTTTAATCTGCAAAATAAAACGGGGGGAAAATTGATAAGTTACGAGGATGCGGTTCTGCTTCGTCCTCCTGCGAAAAAAGGGGCGGTAAGGCTGGCGGATGAAACGCCCTTTAAAAATCCTAACCATTGGGAAAATCGCACCAGGAATATCAAACTAAAAAACGGCGAAATAAAGAAAATACATATTATTTTCATCGAGGAATTTAACGGCGAAAAGGTGGTTTTTTAATAAAAAAATAAATAAAAATGCAGAAAATAGACAATGACACCTATATAGTAGGGGGTAATTCTGTGGTGAGTTTCAGTGGTGCTGCCAAAGGCGCCAGCGCAGAGCCTCACAGCGTTGCGAAAATAAACGCATCGGCTACGGATTCCAATAACTGGTGCAACTGGGGCGATGATAACCAATATCCTAAACGCCTGATGGAAAAAGTGGCGATGGTGGGCGCTACTTTGGGAGGATTGGAGGTGCTTACTTCGGCTCATTATGGGCTGGGGCTGAAGGTTTTTGAATTGATAGAAACCGAGGGTGATGCAGAGTTTAAGGAAAAAATCCCAAGCAGTGAGCCGAATATCTATGATTTTTTTGATAGAACGCAGTTCGAATTGGTATTGAGCGATTTGGTGGCGGATTTTGAGTGCTTCGGTATTGCTTTCCCAGAATTTCTACTCAGTCCGAACGGCGAAGAAATTATTTCTGTATCGAGACAGCAGGCGGGGTTCTGTAGGTTTGAAAAGCCAAAAAACGGCATGATAGAAAATATCTACATCAATTCTGCATGGGGCGAAACGGATTTTAACGAAAAAGATATCATAAAGGTGCGATGCTTCGGGCAGAATTTGTCCATGCAGGAAATCAAGGACTACTGCAAGGCGAAGAAAATCAGCAAGTTCATTGTTCCGATTGTCAATACCTTGATGATAGAGAAAGTTTACCCATCAGTTGGCTGGCATTCTTCGTTCAAAAACGGCTGGATGGATGTAGTATTGTCCGTTCCAGAGCTGAAAAAACGAATGTTTGAGCAGCAGTTTAACTTTAAATATATGATTCATATCGCTGATGATTTCTTCATTCACAGATACGGAAAGGATGAGTGGGCGAAGTTCGACAGTGAGCTGAAAAATAGATACAGAGAAGAGCTGGTAAATAGCATAGACAAAGAGATGACGGGGAATAAAGGAAGCGGAAAAAGTTTGATTTCTCCATTTTTTAGGGACAAAAACTCGGGAGAGCTGATAAAGGGAATTCAGATTGAGGAAATCAAGCAGACACAGGCTGGCGGTGATTTTCTGCCCGATGCCAGTGCAGGAAACTCGGAGATTTTGTTTTCTATGGGGGTAGATCCAGCCCTGTTGGGTGCTGGCGTTCCTGGTGGAAAAAACTTGAGCGGTTCTGGATCTGATAAACGGGAGGCATGGACGATACTTTGTGCGAGGCTTCCGAGGAAACACGCCCGAACGCTTTGGGTTTTCAGACTAATTCAGAAATGGAATAACTGGAACAAAGACCTCGTGGCAAAATTCCCGAATATCAATCTGACAACCTTGGACAAAAACCCAAATGGACAAGTGGCAGTTAAGAATTAAATTACCAAAAGTAAAAGTTTCGTAATCAGTGCGGAAAATATAGTAACAATGGAAAAAATAACAGAGCAGAAAGCCAGAGAGCTGGTGAGCTTTCCCAAGAATTTTGATTTTGAATTGATAGACCAGCAGTATGGATTTGAGAGAAAGATTTTCTCCTTGGTAGACAAAGAAGTATTCCAAGAGCTGGAAACCTCCAATCCAACGGCTTATAATAATTTGGTGACGGCGGGGCTTCATTACAGCTTTGTTTTGTCGCTTCCGAGGATAAAGGTTCATCTGAGTAATTATGGTATCAACCAATATGAACAAGGGACGACTAAAAACGCCAGCTGGTGGGATGTTCGTGACTTGGCTTTGAGTTGGCTCAGAAAGGCAGATTTTTATTTAGCAAAAGCCTTGAATATTTTGGCGGAAAAACAGGAACTGCCTTTTTTCAAGAGAAGTTTCTCGCTTCTGCCGTTTTCTGAAACGAGATATTATTTCGGAGAAATTTCTCCAGAGGTTTATTTGATGCTTTCAGATTTGATGCGTGGTGCTTTGGATGAGTTTCTTTCCAAAATGAAACCTTGTGAAGCAGATGTTCTTCTGGGCGATGATGTGCTGAAAAATTTGATAAAAAAATACTGTATTGATAGATCAATAGCAGATGCCACAGCAGAGCAGGGCTATCTATTTACCAGCACAGGCATCGTGGTGCAGTATGAGGAATTGCCGTGGCAAAAGTCTGTAGTGCTTACAGATGAGGAAAAAATAAGATTCCAGGAACGCCATCTGAGGGGAAGCGAAAGGTATCTTACGCAAATTTGGGACTATCTGAGCAAGAACAAGGACAATTTCCCTTGCTGGAATGCCGAGGACTCTCAGCTAAAAGTCCCTATCATCGCAAAAAAAGGAGGTCTTTTCTTGTAATATCTTGTCTTTTTTTAGCACCCTGCGGGGTGCTATTTTTGTTTTTGTGATTACAGAAATACATACAGAAGATTTGCATTATTGCCCAAGCACAGAGGTGTTTGGAGGTATTTTGGTGAGGCTCTACTATGCTTCTGTTTGGGACTTTGCAAAAATGGTTCTTCCCGAAGCGGAGGGCTACGAAGATAGCAGGATAATTTCTAAAGGAAATATTTTACTCAAACACGGAAAAAGTCTAAAGGCTGTGGATGTTTATCTAGACCAAGGTTCTCTATCGGAGAAGGTCACTGGCAGTGCAAAGAGATGGAAGCAGATGAGCGAGCTTTCGTTTCAGCTGACAGGAATGACGCCTAGAAACCTTGGTTTTCTTTCTCAGACGGGGAATTCTGGACTGGTGTTTTTTGTCTCGGATAGTAATGGCAGAGTTTGGGTTCTGGGAAATCTTAGAAACGCTGCATACCTTACCAGCGGAGATGCTACTTCTGGGAAGAAATTCGAAGAGGATAACATGGTAAATTTCACTTTTTCAGCTAATACAGCGCTGTATGAATATGCAGGAAGCATCGCAGAAATAGGAGAGATAGGAGAGAAGGAGGAGAAAAAACAAGTAGGAGGGTTTTCCAAAGGATTTAGTAAAGGATTTAGAATATAAAGGACTATGAGCAACATAACAACATTAGAAGAAATCAACCAACTTCTTCCCGATAATAATAACGGAGCAATTACAGAAGCAAACCTCCGAAAATGTTTTGAAAAAACTTTTACTGAATTAGATAGAAAGGCGGATGGCGGAGCAATTGGTGATATGCAGAGTCTAATTCAACAGAGAGCAAGTGTAGATGCTTCTAATATTGAAGCTGACAAGTTTTACGAAGCAATAAAACCATTTATTCCAGCATCCAGTGGAGGAGGGAGCAGTAGTGTAGCAAGTAGCAATGTGGCAAGTAGTCACCTTACTTCAACGAATGGCGCTGGGCTTACTCTTGGGGCAAACTGGTTCATTAACACAGCAGGATTTTATTATTCTATCAAAGGGCTTACTGATAAGTCAGCAGATGATAGTTTTGACAGATTCCTTATTCAGGATGCTGATGGTAAGGTGGAGAATTTCCTGCTGAACAAACTATTTAGTAGGGCTTACGACTTGGAAAACAAGGTAAGCGACAAGGCTTTTAATGGCTACCTAATGTACAATCCTACAACAAAGCAGATAGGGTTTTCAGACACAGCGAAAGTCTCTACTACATTCAATGTTCCTGCGACTATCAATGTGACTGTGAAGAATACTTTATCCAGTATCAATGTTACAGCACCAGCGAATAATCAATATTCACAAGATATAAAGAATACCATAGAGAAAATAAAACAGCTGGAAGATATAGGATTTACGCCTGTTCTTGCCTCTGAAATGGTTATAAGAACACTGGATAGAAGCAGATTTCCACAGGCGCTGATAACCAAGAATTACCAACTGCCTATGCCTTTTACTTTGAGCGATGGAATGATTGTAGGTGCGAGGTCTAATGCTTTTCCAGCTGAATTTAGGAATAATGTTTATATGTCTACACGAGAGGGAGAGGGGTTTTATTCTATTGGGATAAACAAAGAGTTACCTACGGATAGAAACTGGGTTTTTAAATTTAGAACTTACAATAGCCCTTATTTATTCCGAGATGATAGGTCAATAGGTGCTATTCACTTTTCTGATACTCTTGATGCGTCACCAAGGTCTGACTTATCTAATGATTTGATAATGAAAGATAGATGGGGAAGAGAGTATGTAATAGGAAACAACAGGATATCAGCACAGGCGCAGATTAATGAGTTAGATGGATTTGCTGATGTTTACTTGATAAAAGAAGGAGGGCTGATTACACTTTTCACAATAATGAGAAACACAGGAGTAATGGCGATATCATCATTCACAGCGCAAAATACAGATAAATACATCCATTTTGTAACGCTGTTTTCAAGCCTTTCCATTGCGGATTTTGTGATAAAAGATATAAGCTATAACATTCAATAAAACAATATATTATGAACGAAAATTTGATGATACCGAAGCAGGTGCAGGGGATTTTAGAGGAGGTAGAGAAAACACCGCTTTATCTTGCGGAGTTGCCAATGGAAGCACATCCGAAACTTCCACAATTTAACCGATTTATCCGTGTGATTAACTTGGACGCCAAGAGCGAAAATGAGTTTGTAATGTTCGGTTATAAGCAGGTTTTAAAGGATAAAGATACAGGCGAGGAAATCAATATCCAACTGCCTGCGCCTGAATGGGTGGTGTATAAAGACACTTGGAGTTACCTGCGAGGAACGAAAAATGAGCTTATCAATGTTCCTGTAAAAGATGAAGAGGGCAATGCTACGGCAGAGACACAGCCGATAAAGGTCAACAGTTACAAGTATATGCTTTGGTTGATGAAGAATAACAGAGCCACGCTATTGCAGTTAATTCAGGGGTATTTGGCTGATTTTGTAAGGACTAAAAACGAAGAATTAGATAAATTATGAAAAGCATAGGAAAGTTTATCGGTGGGCTGTTTCTGTTCCTTATAGCGTGGATGCTGTTTCTTCCATTGTCGCTACTCAATTTCTTGGCTGTGGCGATAAAGTTCAAGGATTTAGGTTATTTCAAGAGTTCGGCGGTCAATTTAGACCGTTTCGGAAACTCTGAATTCCGAACTCTTTTTAACTTGACTTTAAAGAAAAAAGAGGGCTATAAATTTGGAAACATGGAGGAAACTATCAGCTCGGTTTTGGGCAAAAACCAAAGGGATAACACACTTTCATTTGCTGGTAAAGTGCTGGTATTCATTCTTGATACGATAGACAAAAATCACTGTAAAAAAAGCATAAAAGAATTTTAAAAATGAATATAAAAGAATTTATTGTGGACAACCTGGTGTTGTTATACAAAGGGAGTTTTTCGCAGAAGTTGTTGGCATCAGCACAGTTGTCACTAGCGCCAGCGGCGGCGCTGACTCTCACGGAGCGAATTAGTGGATGGTATGTAGAAAGTGAGTTTTTCCTGTTCTGCTTGTGTGTGGTTTTAGTAATAGACCATATTTTAGATAGTTATGTTCACTTGATAATTCTTAAGGATTTCACATTCAAAGGAAATCTCAAAGAATTGATTACTAAATTATCTATTATTTCAATGGGATTTATCATTTTGTCTGTTATCAATAAGGTTTTGGAACCGATAGAGTTTTTCAAGAGTTATTTCAGCGTATTGGTTCAGCTCATGGTTATTCTCTATCCTGGCGCTACTGCACTTACGAACATGTCGGTTGTTACAGGGGGAAGATTCCCGCCGAGCGGACTTTTGGATAAAATAAAAAACTTCCACAATAGTGGAGATATTGACGACCTAAAAAGCAAAAAAGATGAAAAGTAAAATCAGCCACAGAATAGGATTCTGGCTCCTGCTTGCTTGTCTGTTATTGTCCATGGTAAGCTGTGGGAGCCGAAAGGCAATCCTAGAAAAAGAGAAGTCAGAAATCAGCATTCACGAAGCTGAAAGAGAGAAAAAAGATTCCACGGGGATTTCCCAAACTAGGGAACACGAGGAATACAGCAGTATCAGTATGGATTCTGGTTTTAGTATTACTCCGATCGGGAATACACCTGCGGAATTTTCCTTTTTTTATAATGGCAAAGAAGTCAAGGGAAAGACCACAGGAAAACTGGATTTTAATAATAAGAAGGATTTGTCAAACAAAAAAACTGACACCTATAAAACAGATACTGTTGCAGTAAGCACCGATAAAGAAAAAGAAACCCAGACTAAAGCAAAAACAGAAACCAAATCCAAGCAGACCGAACGGAGGGAAAGCTGGTGGGTTTATTTCGTAATATTTGCTGCAGGAGGTCTATGCTGGGAATTTTTGAGAAACAAGATATTTTAACCTTAAAAAAAATAAGAACATGAGTACATTAGATGCCTTAGGGCTTATTTTCATCGGAATTGGGATTGGTTTTGCGCTGACCAAAGGCTGGCAGCTTCATAAGTCTATCAAAGAAAAAGTCCGCAGAGATGCCGAAGAAACCGAAAGAAAAAGAAAAGAAGAACAAACCCAAAATCCATAAATATGAAAACAGTATCCCATTTTAGAAACAGATTCGGGGTTCCCAATCCTGCGGGGGCTGGTTATTTGGTAACCATAGATCTGCCGTATCCTATGCGGTTGGCTTGGGACAAAAACCAAATAGTAAGAAAAATAACCTGCCACAAGGAAATAGCAGAACCGTTGAAAGCCGTATTTTCTGATATTCTGAAGCATTACGGACCAGATAAAATCAGAGAATTGGGCATAGATATTTTTGGAGGCTGTTTTAATTTCCGAAAAATGCGTGGGGGAAGTGAGTTTTCAGTGCATTCCTGGGGACTTGCGATTGACCTTGACCCTGAAAGAAATCAGCTGAAAGAAACAGCCAGAACAGCCCGTTTTGCCCGACCAGAATACAAAGCAATGATTGATATTTTCTACAAACACGGCTTTATTTCACTCGGAAGGGAGAAAAATTACGACTGGATGCATTTCCAGTGGGAAAAATTTTAGTAAAAAATGAATCAAATCAGCGTTCCAGACTGCTGGGAGGAGCTTACGGATTACCAGCAAAGAGAGATTATCCATATCATCAGCCATACAGATTCGGAAGATTTTACCGAGCAGTATATGCAGATAGTGCAGATTCTTTTGATGAAAAAAGGAAGTATTTGGGAGCGTATCAAGATGAGAAAGGTTTTGAAAAACATACCAATTTCCAATTTTGCTCCAGCTCTTAAATTCATATCAGAAGAGCCGAAACTGCATCATTTCCCAGAAATCAAAGGCTTGGTAAAACCTGCCGTAAGAATGGGGGATATTACCATAGAGCAGTTTTCTGTCTGCGATACCTTGTTCTATCGTTACCAGACGGAGAAAAAGGAGGTGTATCTCCGCCAGCTGGTGGCTGCATTATATCGGCTGGACCCGAAGAGCGAGAGCAAAGAACCAAGATTTGACAAAAATCTACTTCCGAAAGTTGCCGAAATTACAGACAAAATAGATGTAAAGGAAGCCGAGCGGATTGGCTTTATCTTCGGGTCGGTGCGGATGTATATTGCCAAGGTGTATCCGAGCATTTTCAAGAGCGACACGCCACGCTCAGAAGATCAGCCTGTATTTGCTGTCAAGAAAAAATTCACTCCATTTTCTCAAATTGTAGTGATGATGGCAGCAGATGAACTCCGCCTGCTGGGGAATCTGCACGAGTGCCAGAAGACTCTGCTGTATGATTTCATGAATGCATTTTTGGAAAGTAATAAAATTCATAAACTGAAAAACAAAGCATAATGAGAGGAACATCTTATTTAGAGTTAAAGAATTACTTTAACCAAATCGTGGAAAAATCTGAATTCTTGGAGGATTTTATTGGTTATTTTTCGAGAGAATTAAGAAACAAAGAGCAGAGTTCCAGAGGAATTCAGTTTCCGTGCTTGGCTCTTTTTAATTATAATTTTGGGATTGAGGGGGAGCAGATGGCGACTTCATCAGCGGTGCGAAATCTGAGTTTCGCTATTCTTCTGGACGCTCCAGCAGATGACTACGAAAAGCAATACGAGGCAATAGATAAGGCTGAAAAACTGGCGCTAAAAGTAGCATCACGAATGCGCTTTGATGCCAATAGACCAGAGCATTTCCTCTACGCTTCGTTTATCAAAAACAGCATAGAAGTCCGCCCTGTGGAACTGGATATAAGCAGGCTCTTCGGGGTAGAAGTGAGTTTCCAGCTGAAGAACATTCAGTCGCTGAAACTTGATCCTGATGACTGGAACGATGTAGATAAAGTATGCTAATAAAAACAGCGAGAATGTGGCAAATTCTCGCTGTTTTTTTCCATGTTATTTTTGATTTGGAAAAAAATCGTGTTTTTTTTCAATAAGAAATGCTCCCTGCACCAGCAGGGATTTTTTATTATCTTTGTGGCTGAAGAAAAATTTGTGATAATATGAAAAACATTTTGACTTTTGCTACAATAGCAATAGCTGTGACATCGTGTTCCAGAAGTGAGGACAGTAATTCTCTTAACAACACTTCTCCAAAAGTATTAGAAGAAAAAAGAATTGTCCAAATTAACAAAGATGGTATGCTTCATACCAAAATCTACTATGGTTCAGATAAGAAAATTTCTGGAATTGATTATTTCAAAGATGGCGGTTTGAACTATCGTTATAAGATAGAGTATGAAAATGGTCTACAGAAGAAATGGAGTAGATACGACAATACTGATAAACTTACTTCCTATGAGCTTTATTATTTTGATGGAAATCTTGTGACCAAGAGAGAAAGATACACAGTTACTTCGGGAGTTCATGAGCTAAAGAATTATCAAACCTTTGAAAATCGTCCAGGAAAGATTAATAACTTGATAAAATCTACTTACTATAAAGCAGACGGGACTTCAAATGGATACTATACTGTTGAATATACCGACGAACAAGGAAGCAGTGTAAATAATATATATGATGAAAACAATCAAAAAATACAGGTAAACATTTGGGTAAAAGACACTAAAAAAGCCTTTGATAAATATTTAAGCCCGTTCACTTATCAGCATGAGCACAATAATATTTCGATATCTTACAGGCGTTTAGTACCCTCTACAGCACCTGATTTTTCCTATACTTCTACTTTTTCCTACGATGAAAATGGATATCCACTGACAGCTAGAAGAGTATATACCAACGGAACTGTAGAAAATTACGAGTATCTCTGGGAATAATATAAAAGCAAAATCCTCCTAAAATGGGGGATTTTTTTAATAATTATGGTAATTATAT
>CAUSFO010000028.1:0-19029 GCA_963530895.1 uncultured Flavobacteriaceae bacterium
AATAAAAAATATTATTGAACACTTCTAAAAGACTTCCATCTCAAAACAGCATCCAGACAAAGAAATCCTAGCGCCATCCACAGAAAAACTCTGAAAAATTCTGTGTATTCGTAGTTTTTCTTTCCTTTGATTTTTGTTTTTTCTAATTGGTTGATTTCCTTATAGATATATCCTAAACTCTCGCTGGAATCAGCACGAAAGTATTTTCCGCCTGTGTTTTCCGCAATAGAATTGAGCAAATGCTCATCTATTTCCACTTTTTGAGGAACGAAATACACATCTCCAAAGCCATCAACAGCGGGAGATTCTGCATATCCATCCGTCCCGATACCGATGGTGTAGACCTTTATCCCATTATTTCTAGCCAAATCGCTGGCAACCTCCGCAGGCATTGCGTTTCTTGTAGTATTCATTCCATCGGTCATCAGGATGATTACTTTGCTCTTGGATTGACTTTTTATCAGGTGTTTGGTGGCTACTGCCAGCCCTTCGCCTATGGCGGTTCCGTGGGCTACATCGCCAGGCTGCATTTCTTCTATTTCGGTAGAAATTACCTCATGGTCGGTGGTCAGCGGCACTTTCATAAAGGCTTCTGCGGCGTAGATGACCAGCCCAAGTCTGTCATTTTCCCTTTGCGAAACAAAATTTTGGGAAAGTTTTTTCAGTACAGTCAGTCGGTCTGGGCTAAAATCCCTTGCCAGCATACTGAGTGAAATATCCACTGCTAAAACAATGTCAATGCCCTGTTCATAGTTGTTTTTAATGGTGTAGGTGCGAGGTCTTGCCAGTGCAATAATCAGGGCAGAGAGAATAAAATATTTGGATAAAGTGAGGATTTTATTTACCCAAAAATAGCCATTGCCCATTTGTATATTTTGGGTAGATGGTATGAGGATGCCTTTTTGTTTTCTTTTCTTTAAATCCTTGATAATTAAAGGAATAAATAATAGAAACAAAGCCAAAAACCACGGACTATGAAACTCAAAATTAAACATTGTCTATATCTGTTTTAGGGTTAAAATGAGTAGAATATATAATGTTTTTTATTGAGTCAAAATCACTTTCCATCGTGTTTTTTTCAGGAATGGTCTTCGCGAATTTTACTAAATCTCCGCGAGTCAGCACTTTTTCAAAGACTTCTATCTCTTCATCTGAAATATAATGTTTACTTTTCATTAAATCTATCAAATCTTCTGTGAGAAGGATGTCAGCAGGAATATGTTTATTATCAGCAAGATAGCCTCTGCAGATTTCTATCAGTTCTACATAGAAAAGTCGGTATTCGTTTTTTTCTATTAGCTTTTTGTTTTTTAGCTGTTCTAATTTTTTCAGGGTTTTCAATGCTGGATTTTCTACGCGCAGATTTTTGACTTTTCTATTAAAAATAAATAAAAAGACAAATCCTAAAATCCCCAAAATAACAAGTCCGCCGAAGAAATAGTTTTTATACATTTCCCAATAGTCTGAAAGAGAGAGTTCTACCTCTTCGTTGGGCATGATGTCGTTGATTTCCTCGCCCTGCTGGGTAGGATTGATAACCTCTATTTCATAAGGTGTGGTGTGGTGGATTTCCTCACCGATTTTGAATTCCAAAGCAGGAATGTTGTGTTTTCCTTCCTCGTAAATCGTAAATTCTATAATTCGTTCGTAACTGTTTGGATTTTCGGAAATGCTGTCTTTCGTTTCCTCAAAACTAAACGGCAGAAGCCCATTTTTCGGTGCTGAAATTACATTTTTTTGGTTTAGATTTTCTATTTTAACTTTGAAAACAGCCGTTTCACCGAGTTCTATTTTTTGTTTATTCAAACTGGTGGAAAGCTGCTGCGCAAATCCAAATGTGGTTCCGAAAAAGAAAAGTAAAAAATATTTTTTCATCTTTTATTTATGGCAACTAAAATAGTTAAAATGCCTTCTGTTATTGATTTTTTTGCTACTTTTTGAAATATTTTCTTAGTTCTTTCACATACTCATCGCCCGTTTTTAGGCTGATGAATCCAGCCGAAGCACTCTCGAAAATTTCCTTTGTTTTTTGTTCTTTTTTTATTTGATTTTCTCTAAAATTTTCCTGCCATCTGCGGTCAGATGTATTTACCCAAATCTGCTTTCCTGTTTCGCTGTCGGATAGCAGAGCATAGCCGATATCAGGGATTTTGTTGTCTTTTTCATCAGAGATTTTCAGTCCTAAAATTTGGTGTTTTTTAGAAGCAGTTTTCAATATTTTTTCTTGAAAATCATCATTAAAATCCGATAAAACGAAAAGAAAAGATTTCTTTTTAAAAACATTCATCATATATTCCAGAGCCTTGTCCAGATGGGTTTCAGAGGCGATGTAATCAGATGAAATGATGTCAGAAATCATAGCCAAAAGGTGCTTTTTCCCTTTTTGTGGCGGGACAACTTTATAGACTTTATCCGCAAAGAGAATGAGCCCTACTTTGTCATTGTTTTTCAGTGCCGAAAAACCTATACTTGCGCAGATTTCGGCTACGAATTCCTTTTTTAGTGAAATTTTCGTTCCATAGTCCATAGATGCCGAAATATCCACCAAAAACATTATGGTCAGTTCCCGCTCTTCTTCCATCACTTTCACAAAAGGCTGTTGGAAACGAGCCGTTTTGTTCCAGTCTATTCTGCGGATTTCATCGCCGAACTGGTAGGGTCTTATCTCGGCAAAAGTCATTCCCTGTCCCTTGAATGCAGAGTGATACGCACCCATGAGGGAGGCATCAGTCTCCCTGCGGGAACGGATTTCTATTTGTTTTACTTTTTTTATAATATCTTTGATATCCAGTCTGCTCATTATTTTGAAAGATGATAATGTCTTAGCTGATGTTCCTTCTGGCGTGCATTGCTGAAACAAGACACTCGTTTTAGATAGCCTATCACTCTGGTAGCGTGGTCTATATCCTTAGAATGGCAGCTGCTGCACTCGTATAGAGTTCGTTTATCTATGTGGTCACAGTCGTTACAGATAGTGATACGAATATTGAAACAAAAATAATTACACCCTGCTAATGCTGTGGCATTCAGTAATTTGAGGAAACCTTCTTTGTTTGGCGTTTCTTCTAAATTGAGATGAAGAGCCGAGCCGCCATCCAGATATTGGATGATTTCTTTTCCGTGAAGAATAATTTTATCCAAAACATTAATCTTCTCGTTTTCAACAGGGTAGAAGTAGGAATTGTAGCACTCACGAGGTGAGAACAAGCCATCTTTTTTGTCCCAAATAGCATTTTTCACACCGAGGTTTTCTGCTGGAACAAACTCCGTGTTGAACATATAGCCATAGAGCTGTTTAGCTTTTTTATTTTCTTCGTAAATGATTTTAAGATAATGACTTACGAAATTTTTATAATCCGTATTGTTGCTTGCCTCTATGCCCAGATATTCGGCGGCTTCCACCATTCCATTGATTCCGATGGTCAAAAATTGTTTATCCAAAGAAATAAAACCAGCATCATACACAGGCAGAAGTCCTGCGGCTTTGTATTCTTCCACTAATTTTCGGTAAGCAACTTGATATTTATGAATTTTTTGAATTTCTTTAGCAATGTCTTTTTTTAGTTGAATTAGTCTGTTGATATTCAGTGTAATAACATTGATAGAGCCTGTTGCCACGCCGCCAGCACCGAGCGAGTAGCTGAATGTATTGTCGCTGATTTCGTTTCGCAGTCGGCAGCAGGAAGCTAGGCTGTCCGCACTCTCAGACTGATAAATGAAGAAAGAATTTCCCTCGCTGAGTTCTTCCGCGCACATTTCCGCAAAGTCGCTATCCACAGGCTTAGTTCCGTCTGTGAGCATGGCTGCGGTAACCACAGGGAAAGTCAAAATGGCTTTGGTTCTTTCGGCATTAAACCACTTCATGAAGAATTTTTGGAAACGAGAAAATCGCTCCCAGTCAGGGCGGGTCATATCAGGAAAGACAAACTCGCCAAACATGCTGTCAAAATAAGGCTTGTCATAAAGCGAAATGTTCCAGAATACGGACTGATATCCGCGCGCTGCCGCTGGCTGATTGATTGCATAGACCACATGCTGTAAGTGGTTTTCTATGGTTTTTGTATTGGTTTCTAAATAGTTTTCACCAAAATCTTTCGCTGCAAAGTGGTCAAAATAAAGCAAAAACTCCACCGTTGCCAAAGCTCCTGCAAACTGCGAACTCACTGCAAAAACTAAATTCACAAACTCACCGCAGAAACTCTCCAAATGCTTTGGTGCTCTACTTTCTCCGCCTATTTTCAGAAGTCCGTCAAGCAGGAAAGGATACATGCTGATAGACACGCAGTAGGGCTTCAGAGAGGTCTCGTCATGGACATAGATTTCGTGGTTTTCTATCTGGCGAACATACTCATTTGCAGTCTCTTCATCGAAAAGACTTGCAATTTTTCTTCGCACCAGCTCGCGGTTGATTTGGATATTGATGTCCTTGTTGATTTCAGCCTCCATGGTTGCGATGTTTTTGGAGGTTACATTTGCGTTTGCATCTACGGAAGAAGCCGATGCGGCATTACCAGCTTTGATGTAATTTTGGATAAAATCAATTTTTTCATTGATTTGTGAAGGTGTTAGACGAATCATGGTGT
The DNA here is from genome assembly GCA_963530895.1 of uncultured Flavobacteriaceae bacterium. Taxonomy (GTDB): domain Bacteria; phylum Bacteroidota; class Bacteroidia; order Flavobacteriales; family Weeksellaceae; genus JABCPE02. Next base: position 4,584 of record CAUSFO010000028.1, read on the forward strand.
TAATTTTTAATGTTTTACAAAATAATGGTTTAGTAGTTTATTAGTTTTTACCTCTATAAATTTTTGATTGGTTTCAGGGCTGTCCAATCCGCCCAATTCCGCTATCCAAGGCCCTGTTTTCAGCCAAGTGAGATGGTTTTTAATCTCATCAGAAATATCTTCCATTCCTGTGTAAAGACAGGTGTTTAGTCCGTTGTCTTCGGCTGTTTTTAGTTTGTTTATCAAATCTTCTTCTTCCCATTCGCCTCCCATAAAGAGGACACAGGAAATCATACTTTTATATTTGTTTAATAAATCTGCAAAAAGCTCATCGGTCAAAATTTCTCCGCTTCCGTTTTTCCATAAAAATGGCGAGTGACAGCCTTCGCACCGCAGAGGACAGCCTGTCATGCTGAAACAAAGGCTGATTTGCCCAGGAACTTCCTGCAGCACGACTTGTATGTCATGATAGCGGAGCATTTTCCATTAAGGAGCTTGTATTTTGCTCAAAATTTTATCTATAATATTTTCAGGGCTGATGTTTTCGGCTTCAGCCTCGAAGGTAAGCCCTATACGATGACGGAGAATATCTTTTGCGATGCTTTTTACATCTTCTGGAATCACGAAAGCCCTGTTTTTAAGAAATGCCACAGCACGAGAGGCAATAGCCAAGTTGATAGAAGCCCTCGGTGAAACACCAAAACTGATGTAATCTTTCAACTCCGCAAGTCCGTATTGCTCAGGATAACGGGTCGCAAAAACCATATCAAGAATATATTTTTCTATTTTTTCATCAAGGTAAATCTGGTTGATGAGTTCCTTTGCTTCTGAGATGTTTTCCAGCGAAATTACTGGTTTTATCTTCGGCTGGTGGGCTGTAGCTACCATGCGCATTACCTTTCGCTCATCTTCAAAAGAAGGATAGTCTATCTTGCATTTCAGCATAAAACGGTCGCTCTGCGCTTCTGGCAGGAGGTAAGTTCCTTCTTGGTCTATCGGGTTTTGAGTTGCTAAAACCAAGAAAGGTTTTGGCAGCGGCATGGTCTCATCGCCTATGGTTACTTGTTTTTCCTGCATGGCTTCCAAGAGGGCGGACTGCACTTTGGAAGGCGCACGATTGATTTCATCCGCTAAAACGAAATTAGCGAAAATAGGCCCTTTTTTGACCAAAAAATCATTTTCTTTCACATTATAAATCATCGTCCCGATGACATCCGCAGGGAGCAAATCAGGAGTAAATTGTATTCTGGAAAATTCTCCACTTACAGCCTCGGAAAGGGTCTTGATAGCCAAGGTTTTTGCTAGCCCTGGTACTCCTTCCAGCAGGATGTGTCCATTTCCGAGAAGTCCTATGAGGAGGCGCTCTACCATGTATTCCTGTCCGATGATGGCTTTATTGATTTCTTCCTTTAAAAGGGAGAAATGATGGTTCTGAATTTGTATTTTTTCAGTTAATATTTTTATTTCTTCGGCTTGATGTAATTCTGACATAATTGTTAAAATGAGTGGGTAAATTTCTAACAAAAATGTTTAATAATCAAAAAATAAGTATTAAAGTTTGTTAAAAAACGAATCTAGCCGATTCAATTTTGTTTAATCCAATTAAATAGATTATTTTTGGATTTTTAAACGGAAAAATAAAGATGGATTATCACTTTGTGGCGCATCAGCAGATAAGGGAAAAACTGCGAAAGGTTCTTTTTTAAGTATTAATTGCTGAACAGACGAATAAAAGTTTATTTATTTTCTGCTTTCACCTATTTTTCAGGCTTTTTATTGGTGTTTATCCTTTTTTATGAAGTTTTTTATTTAAATGCGACAGCAACTTTTCAACTTGGTTGCATTCTCTTTTATTTACTTTTGCATCGAAATTAGTAACAAATCTAAAAAACAATGAAAAAGAAACTAATAAGAATCGGTCTAACCTCTGTGCTGTTACTAGTAGCATGGTTAACAGAGCGTAACTGTAATCTACCGATATGGCAAATACTCATCATTTATCTTATTCCATATTTACTTATCAGCTACGATGTATTACACGAAGCTGTAGAAGGAATTATGGAGGGCGACCCTTTTGATGAGAATTTTCTTATGGCTGTTGCCACAATAGGAGCTTTCGTCGTGGGCTTTTTACCCAATGGCGAGCCTCAATTCTTAGAAGGTGTCTTCGTAATGTTATTCTTCCAAATTGGCGAATTGTTTGAACATTATGCTAAAGATAAAACTCGTGACTCCATTTCAGATCTAATGGATATACATCCAGACACAGCTAACGTTTTAAGAAATGGCGAATCAATCGTGGTAAATCCTTCTACTATTGCTGTTGGAGAAGTAGTTGTTATCAAACCAGGCGAAAAAATTCCGCTTGACGGAGAAGTAATTGAAGGTAGTTCAAGTTTAAATACGGTAGCACTAACAGGAGAAAGTGTTCCCAAGGATGTAGCATTTGGGGATTCTGTCATATCTGGTTGCGTAAATATATCAGGAGTATTGAAGGTGAAAGTGAATAAAACTTTCAGCAATTCTACTGCATCCAAAATTTTAAATTTAGTAGAAGAAGCAAGCGAAAGCAAATCAAAAAGCGAATCTTTCATTCGTCGATTTGCACGAATTTACACACCTATAGTAGTTATTTCTGCCCTCTTTTTAGCGTTTATTCCGCCATTTTTTGCTGCAAGCTATACTGATGCTTTATTTACTTGGCTTTATCGTGCACTTACATTTCTTATTGTAAGTTGTCCATGTGCTTTAGTGATTTCCATCCCTTTATCGTTCTTCTGTGGTATTGGTGGTGCTGGACACGTTGGTATTCTTATAAAAGGAGGCAACTATATGGAAGCATTAGCACGCACCAAAACAATTGTATTTGACAAAACAGGCACACTAACCCGTGGTGTTTTTGAGGTGGAATCCATTCATCCAAATAATATTTCAGAACAGGAACTCTTGCATCTTGCAGCCCATGTAGAGCAATATTCTACTCACCCCATTGCTACTGCATTATGTAATGCCTACAAAGACAACTCTTGTGATTGTAAAGTTGAGAACATAAAAGAGATTGCCGGTCAAGGTATTTCTGCCGAAATCAACGGCAAAAACATATGTGTAGGAAATGAAAAAATGATGAAATCAATTGGAGCAGAAATAGCAAATTGCGACAAATGTAATCACTTCAAAGGTACCATAATATATGTTGGGATAGACGGAGTATATGTAGGGCACATCATCATATCCGACCAAATAAAAACTGATTCTGCACACGCTATTACATCATTAAAGAAAGTGGGAATAGAAAAAACTGTAATGTTAACAGGTGACCACAAAGAGGTTGCAAACTTTGTATCTGAGCAATTAGGTATAGATGAGCATTATAGTGAACTAATGCCTGCCGATAAAGTTGAACATGTTGAACGCCTGCTTAACGAAAAATCGGCAAACAACACGCTTGCTTTTGTTGGCGATGGAATAAACGATGCTCCAGTATTAGCTCGAGCAGATATTGGCATAGCCATGGGAGCACTTGGAAGTGATGCAGCCATAGAAGCTGCAGATGTAGTTTTAATGGACGACAAACCTTCCAAAATTGTCAAAGCCATCGGTATTTCTCGTCGAACAATAGGCATTGCACGCCAAAATGCAATATTTGCTATTGGCGTTAAGGTTGCAGTACTTGCACTTTCCACCATTGGTATAGTAACAATGGGAATGGCAGTTTTTGCCGATGTAGGTGTTATGGTATTTGCCGTTTTAAATGCCACACGAGCTTTAAAGGTAAAATAAGTATATTCTTTTAACGCCACAAAAAGAATATGCCAATACAAAAAACAATATAATATATAAAATCAAAATCAAAAGCGAATGCCTTCATATTGCAATTTATGCTTTATGGTGGCATTTTTTGTGCTTTAAAATCGCTTTATTCAATTTAAATAAGTACTTTTGCAAAAAATAAATAGACTTAATAAATGGTTATAACAATTTCAAAAAGGGTACTTTATCGAGAAACTTTAGATTACATCATGATTGCTATCGGGTGTATCTCGTACAGCATTGGTTGGACCATATTTTTACTTCCAAACGACATTAGTCGGGTGGTGTAGCAGGTTTATCATTTATTGTGTTTTGGGCATTCAATATTAAAGTTTCATATACCTACTTTTCTTTTGGAAACGCCTTTTGATGCTCTTTTTGTGGTTCCAGATGGACTTAATAATCATATTTTTTGGAATATAGCCCATTGTGTTGCCACGCAGCAGCTTTTACATTATTACCTTACAGGAAATGATTTTAGAGTAGACCAAAAATGGGTAGAATTCTATAAAAAGGGAACTTTTCCGTGTTTTGATGAAGAGGAGGAAGATGTAGAAAATTTAGCTTTTATATTAAAAGAAACTTCCAAATTGTTGGCTTCTGATTATGATGAAGGATATTTTGCTGAGTATAAAACTTATTCCACGAGTTTTGGATTAGAGTTAAGAAATATTGAAAATGCCATTATTTATAACAATATACACGAAGGGATTCATCTCGGACATGTTATGGCTCAAAGAAAAATTTTATTAGGATAAAGAAAAAATGACAGATAGAAATCAAGATAAAAAAGACGACTTTATATTCGGTCTCCGACCAGTGATAGAGGCCATAGAGGCAGGAAAAACCATTGATAAAATTTTTATCCAAAATGGACTGCAGGGCGATATCATCGTAGAACTGAAAAAACTACTCTCAAAGCACGGAATCAGGGCAAATTATGTCCCAGTGGAGAAACTAAACCGCTTTACCCGAAAAAATCATCAGGGCGTAGTGGCTTTCATCTCGGATGTTGCTTTTTATAAGGTGGAAGATGTTGTTCCACAGCTTTTTGAAGAGGGAAAATTTCCGTTTTTATTGATTTTGGATAGATTGACCGATGTGCGAAATTTTGGGGCGATATGCAGAACTGCTGAATGTGTGGGTGTGGATGCTGTAATTATCCCAGATAAAGGGGCGGCGCCTATCAATTCTGATGCGATGAAGACTTCAGCAGGGGCGCTATATAACATTAAAATATGTAAAGAGAAAAACCTTGCCCATACGGTGGACTATCTCCAGCAGTCGGGAATATTGGTTTATGCCTCTACGGAAAAGGCACAGAAATTGCTTTACGAGGTTGATTTTCGTGAGCCATGTGCGATTGTGATGGGTAATGAGGAAACGGGAATTTCTAAAGAAGTTCTCCATCACTCGGATGAGAAAATAAAACTCCCAATGCAGGGAAAAACTCAGTCGCTCAATGTATCCGTGGCTTGTGGAGCGGTGCTTTATGAAGCGGTAAGACAGAGATTAAGTTAAACTTTAAAATAATAATTATAAAATGATAAAGAGAATTTTAGCAATAGGAATCATAGGAATGACCCTTGTGGCGTGTAGTCAAGATAAAAAATCAACTGAAAATACCGATAAAAAATCAACTACAACTACTGAAAACGCAGGAAATACTACAACAGAAGAAGAAAAAGCAGCGCCAGTGGTAATGGCAATTTCGGATAGTGCGGGAGTTTATACGCAGAAATTTGTTTTGGAGAAAGGGAAGACTTATCCATTTTCTTCAACACAGAAAGAAATCCAAACCATCAAAGACCACACAGGAAAATCCATGAGTGGAACACAGGAAGTAGTAGATGAGAGAAATATAGTGGTGGAAAACTTTGAAAATGGTGTTTATGACCTGACTTTGAATATTGTAGGAAAGAAAATGTCTTCTACAGCTGAAGGAAAAATAGTAGTAGTAGATACCAAAGCAGCGGCGCCGAAGGAAGAGCAGTTGAAAAACATCTGGAATATCAATAAAGTATTGGCAGGAAGCAAGTTTACCGTTAAAATGAAGGAAAATGGAGAGGTGATTTCTATTTCTGGAATCAATGACCTTTATGCAAAAATAGAGAAAGCTGTTTCGCCTCTAATCAAAGATGCAAAAGCTAAAAAGGCTTTCATAGAGCAGTTTAAACAAGGTTTTAATGAAAAATTGATAAAAGAAGAATTCTCCAAAGGAATCAATATTTTGCCTAAAAAAGGAGTGAAAATAGGAGAGAGCTGGACAGAAACGGACAACATCACTCCAGATGGAAAGGTGAAATCTTCTGTTACTTACACTCTTGCAAAGGTAGAAAATGGTATAGCGGAGATTTCTATAAAAGGAGGAATTCCTCTAAAATCTGAAAAACAAACTCAGCAGGGAGTTACCGCTACTATAAGTATAGAAGGAACTCAGCAGGGAAATATCACGATAGACCAAAATACAGGATGGATTAAAAAATCTAGCCTTAACATCAAAACAACCAACAAACAGAGCATGACCGATGGAAAACAAACAGAATCCGTCACTCAAACCTCTGACAGTACAATTACAATAAACTAAATTGTTATGGGAAAACTGATAGCATTTATTTTGTTTTGTTTTATATGTTATCTGATTTTGCAATTTATTAGAAAGTCTGTGTTTTTTAAGTTTTATAAAGCTGCAAAAGCACAGCAGAGAGAATATCAAAATCAAAGGAATAACAGCAGTTCTGCATCTAAAAAGGAATTTAAGAAAGATATAAAATGGGATGCAGAAACCGTAGATTACGAAGAAGTAAAAGATTAGATTTAATCTAAAAAAATGATAAGAAAGCATAGGATAAAATGAGTTATCTTATGCTTTTTTCGTTTTTAAAAACAGCAAAATTTTTCTTTTTTGTATAATGTTTTTATAAAAATCCATATTAAAGTAGTATTTTTGGGCAGATTTTTTAAGTTTTAAAACTATGTTTAAAGAGAATAAAAATATTTTTTATATAGCAGGAAGCCTTATTTTGTTCATTGCTATTGCCTTGATTTATACTAATCCTGTTTTCCAAGGAAAAGAGATTATACAGCATGATATAGTCCAGTATAAAGGTGGTGCAAAGGAGCTTTTAGACTATCGTGCGAAGAATGGCGAGGAAACCTACTGGAGTGATGCCATGTTTGGCGGGATGCCTACCTATCAGACGGGAGCGCAGTTTCGTGGAGATGTTATAAAATATGTGGATAATACTCTGAATTTCCTGCCGAAACCTGCTAACTATTTGTTTTTACTTTTTGCTGGTTTTTTCCTGCTTGGGATGACTGCCGTTAGAAACTGGAAATACGCTCTTTTGGGCGCTACATTTTTCGGGCTGTCCACTTATTTTTATATCATTATAAGTGCTGGGCATAATGGGAAAGTGCATACTATCGCTTATTTCGCGCCGCTTTTGGCAGGGATTTTACTAGTTTATATCAGGAAAAAATATCTTTTGGGATTTGCTGTAACTGCTCTGTTCATGGGATTACAGATAGCAGCAAACCATTTTCAGATGACTTATTATCTTTTCATTGGGATAGGATTTTTATTCCTTTCGGAATTGATAAGAGTTTTGCTCAAAAAGAGCGATTGGAAACATTTTGGGATTTCTTCTGGAGTTTTGGCTTTGGCTTTTCTTTTGGGAATAGGCATGAACTCACAAAGACTCTTGGCAAATAGAGAATATGCGGAGGAAACTGTGAGAGGGAAACAAATTTTAGAAGATGAAAAACAAAATCACGCTTCCAAAGACGGTATGAATAGGGATGCTATGCTGATGTGGAGCTACGGAAAATTAGAAACTCTAAATCTCTTTATACCAAGAATTTACGGAGGTTCTTCCCAAGAGAAAGGCTCTGACAGAATAATGCAGAATATTCAGGATTTGGTGCAGGAAAATGCTACTTCACAGGAGGAAGTGGATAACATCATGAAAGGTTTTTCTAGCCCTACTTATTGGGGTGAACAGCCTGGTACAGCGGGGCCTGCTTATCAAGGAGCTGTGGTCTGTTTCCTTGCTTTTTTAGGGTTTTTCTTTGCTCCTAAAAAATATAGGTATTGGATTTTAGGGGCTTCTGTGCTTACGATTATGCTTGCATGGGGGAGCAACTTCCTGATTGTTAGTGATTTATTCATTGATTTTGTTCCGTTGTATAATAAATTCCGTGCGCCGTCTTCCATTTTGGTGGTTGTGGAGCTTTTATTCCCGCTCATCGCTATTGTAGGGCTTTATTCGTTTTTTAACAATAAAAATCTGACAACTGAATATAAGCAGAAAGTATTGATGTATGCAGGAGGGGGAGTACTGGCATTCTTACTTTTAATGCTGGTTTTTGGGAAATCTTTACTTGGATTTTATACCGAAACAGAGAAAAGATACCTTCCGCCATATATCCTTGATTATCTGATAGATGAAAGATACGGAATGTTTAGGGAAGACAGCATAAAAGCGATTTTCTATGTGGGAGCTGTGCTGGGTGTTTTGTTTTTAACGATGAAACAAAAATTAACTCAAAATATAGCTCTTATCATCATTGGGGCGGTTAGTTTCTTTGATTTATGGTCGGTGAATAAGCGATATTTGAACAATGATAATTTTGTAGATAAAGAATTTGTCCAAGAGCCTTTCGTTACGGAAGTGTCTGATTATCTGATAGAAAAAGCGGGCGATAACACCGAAGTGCAGAGACTTCTTGCTCAAGCAGAAATGAATAAAACGCTTTCTATTTTGACAGAGAAAGACAAAGGACATTATAGGATTTTCAATTCTATTACAAGTCCTTTCAATGAAACTACGACATCTTATTTCAAATCTTCTGTCGGCGGTTACCATGCCGTAAAACTGCGCAGGTATGATGATTTGATTAACCAATATTTTTCTGAAACAGACAATAAGAAAACACTGAATATCCTTAACATGCTGAATACTAAATACATCCTGCTTGGTTCTCTACAAGAGCCAAGAGCTGAAATCAATCCTAATGCAAATGGAAATGCTTGGTTTGTATCTGATATTCAGTTTGTTAAAACTCCAAATGAGGAAATAAAAGCGGTGGGCGAAATTGATAATAAGAAAACGGCTGTTGTTTCAGTGGAAGACCAAAAATATTTTGAGGGAAAAAACTTGCGGAGCGACAGCACGGCGGTGATTGAACTGAAAAATTATCAGCCTAATCAGTTGGAATTCAAAACTCAGTCAAAAACTCCTCAGCTGGCAGTATTTTCAGAGATTTATTACCCGAAAGGCTGGAAAATGCTTCTCGATGGTAAGGAAGTCCCTTATATCAAAACAAACTACCTGCTCAGAGCTGTATTTGTTCCTGCTGGAAATCATGAAATTAGAATGGTATTTGAGCCAGAAGTTATCGGGAAAGGGAAGATGATTTCTATGAGTGCATTTGGAATATTCTTGCTGTTGAGTGTGGGTGGATTTTTGAAATTTAGAAGAAAAAATACAAAATAGAATTATGGATAATTTTGAGATTACAAAAGTAAATAGTAATGAAATTACTTCTTTGCAAAAAGTAGGAAGACAAACCTTTTTTGAAACTTTTTCCCAAACTAATACGGAAGAAAATATGCAAAAATATTTGGAAGAAAGTTTTTCTTCTAATAAACTTTTAGAAGAGTTGGATAATCCTAATTCTCAGTTTTATTTTGCAAAATATAATGATGAAATAGTAGGATATTTAAAACTGAATTTTGGTCATTCTCAAACAGAATTAAATGATAATGAGACGCTTGAAATAGAACGAATTTATGTTTTAAAAGATTTTCAAGGAAAGAAAATAGGGCAAAAATTGTATGAAAAAGCTGTAGAAGTAGCCAAGCAAAATAAAGTGAAATATATTTGGCTTGGAGTTTGGGAAAAGAACCAAAAAGCCATTGATTTTTATGAAAAAAATGGATTTGTGCCGTTTGATAAACATATTTTTGTTTTGGGGGATGATAAGCAGACTGATATCATGATGAAAATGGAATTGTAATAAAACAATGAGTTATAAAAAAATCCTTATCATCACTTATTATTGGCCTCCTGCGGGCGGGCCAGGGGTTCAGCGATGGCTGAAATTTACAAAATACCTGCCGGAATTTGGCTGGAAACCCACGGTTTTCATTCCAGAAAATCCATCTTATCCGCTTTTGGATGAGAGTTTGAGTAAGGATTTATCTCCTGATTTAGAGACTATTAAAACCAAAATTTGGGAGCCTTACCAGCTTGCCGAAATATTCAGTAAGAAGAATAAAAAATTTAAGTCAGGACAGTTTGATATTGGTGAAAACCAGTCTTTTATGTCCAAGCTGTCTATTTTCATCAGAGGTAATTTTTTCATTCCCGATGCCCGAGTTTTTTGGGTAAAACCTTCCGTAGAATATTTGAAAAAGTATTTAAAGGAAAATCATTTTGATGCTTTGGTGACTACGGGGCCGCCTCACAGCCTTCATTTGATAGGTTTGGAGCTTAAAAAATATTTCCCAAATTTGAAATGGATTGCAGATTTTAGAGATCCATGGACGGAAATTTCGTATTACAAGCATCTGAAACTCACAAAATGGGCGGACAAAAAGCACCGAACTCAGGAAGAAAAGGTCTTTAAAAATGCAGATATTACTCTTGCTACAAGTCCCACAGATGCTGAAAATTTAAGGAAAAAAGGCGCAAATGCATTCTGTATAACCAACGGGTTTGATGAAAATGAGCTGATTGTAGAAAAATCCAAAACAGAGAAATTTACTTTGAGCTATATCGGAGTTTTGGAGCAGCTTAGAAATCCTGAAAATCTTTGGGAAATCCTGAATGCTTTGGTAGAGGAAAACGAAGATTTTTCAAAAGATTTTGAGCTGAAATTTGTGGGTAGGATAGACGATAAAATTTTGCAACAGATAGAATCTTCTACTCTTAGGAAAAATGTGAATTTATGTGGTTATCTTTCTCATAATAGGGCTGTTGAGGAAATGAATAATTCAGATATTCTGCTGATTACAAACTTCGACCGTGATTCTTCCAAGGGAATCATTCCAGGGAAATTATTTGAATATCTGGCTGTTGGGAAAAAGATAGTTTCCTTTGGCCCGAAGGAAAGCGATGTAGCCGATATTTTGAAAGAAACAGGCTCTGGTAAGCACTTTGGATATGCTGATAATCAAGAAATTAAAAACTATATTTTAGAAATTTATCAGCAGTGGAAAACTGGAAATTTGGAAGCCAACCAGCAAAGTGTCCAGCAGTATTCTAGAAGAAATCTCACGAAAAAACTTTCAGAAATTTTATAAAATAAAAAGTGAAGACGCCTATGCATCTTCACTTTTATTATGAGAGTTTAATTATTTCCAATTAAAACTTATTTTCTACATGCGCGGCATTTAGCAAGAAATTGTGCATGTCAGTATTTCTTACAAATGATTTAAGGTTCTCACTACCAGGGCCGTACATCGCAAGTTCTGTGTAATCAGAAGAGTGGTCCATACTAATCCAGCCGACAGAAGTGTATGCTTTCTGCATCTCTGCTAATGCTCTGAATGGTAGGTTTTTATGGTTGTATAGTCCATCTTCTTTTTTAAGATTGTTGTAATAAGAAAGAAGTTCTTTTGCCTGTTCATCAGTTATAGCGAAACCTCCGCAAGCCTCTGCAATTCTGTCTTTTACGAAAGAAGTGCTGCTAGAAGCATGTATTCCTTGTAAAATCCAGTCATTAGAGTGAGTGAATTTTTGTAAATGGTCAAAATTATCATTGGTTTTACTTCCGTAAATCAGCCCAGGGTTCGCATTTCCGTGGTCGCTGGTAATCACTACCAAAGTATTTTTGTCTTTTTTAGCAAAGTCCATTACTACTTTTACAGCTTCATCGAAAGCGATTTGGTCAAATAACAGAGCTGCAATATCGTTTCCATGTGCTGCCCAGTCTACTTTTCCGCCTTCTATCTGTAGCGCAAAACCATTTTTGTGGTCTTTCATCTGGTCTATCGCCTTTTGTGCCATTTCGGCAAGGCTAGGGATGTTTTTTGATGCTTTTTCATCGCGTAAATGATCTACTGTATAAGGCACAGCATCTTCATCAAAAGTTCCTAAAATAGGCTTGTTTTTAGGAGCATTGAGCATTTCTGATTTTGTTTTTGCGATGGTATATCCTTTTTTCGCAAATAAATCAAAAACATCTTTTTTATCCTTTCTTTTGTCTTTGTCAAAATACTGGCTACCGCCTCCCATCATTACATCAAAGTTTAGCTCTACATATTGCTCAGCGATGTGGTCCATGGCGTTTCTTCTTTTGCTGGTAACACAAAATCCTGCTGGAGTAGCGTGAGTGATAGGAACAGTGGTTACACAGCCTACTTTTTTTCCAGTTTGTTTGAATTTCTGAAGAATAGGCATGTTTTCCTTTCCGTTAGGGCTTACATTCAGGCTTCCGTTATTCACACGGACACCTCCTCCCCAAGAGGAACTTGCTGCTGCTGAGTCTGTTACGATAGCATTCGCAGAAGCCATATCCATCAACGCTCTTTGGACAAGATTATCTTCGTAAAGTCCCACCCAGTTGGAACTTTGACCATTTTTTCTTTTTAGATAGATGTCTGCCATTATCATCGTTCCTACACTCATCCCGTCACTTACCATGAAGATGATATTTTTGGCTTTTCTGCCGCGGAATTCTTCTTTTATAATGTTTGCTTTTGCTCCGAAGGGAGTTAGCAGCATTCCACCTAAAGCAGCTAATGAACCTGTTTTCAGAAAGTCTCTTCTTTTCATTTTGATTTAGTATTTATAAATGAATTTTGTGCAAATATACGGAATAAAGCTGATGAATTTATTTTTTGAGCCAAAAAAGATGCTTTGATAATACAAAAGTTAAAGATGCTACTTTCTTAAAAATTGATGATAAAAATCATATTATAGATTAACAAGAAAATAAAAAATAATATTACTTTTGTGTCATAATTTTTTAAAAAGATAACATAAGTTTAAATTTTATAATTCAATTATGAACAAAAAAGTATTATTAGTGTCAAGTTTGTTAATGTCCTTAATGGGATATTCACAGACGGTGAAGGGTAGGGTAGTTCAGCATGATAATCCTGTTTCTAATGCCAGCATTATACTAAAAAAGGGGGACAAAGAAATGACCTCTATGACCGATGCTTCGGGATTTTTTAATGTAACACTTACAGAAGGAGGAAGTTACACAATCAGTATCGTAGCAGAGGGAGCAAATCCATTGGAAAACCAAATTACAGTGGAGGATAATGGAGTTTTGGATTTAGGAGATGTGATTGTTTATCAGATGGTTACATCACAACCCATGGTTGAGGAAAAACCTGTAGTTGAGCAGCCAACGGAACCAACAGAGCCTGTTGTAGCAAAAAATACTACAGACCCTAACGAGCCACAAGATGAGGAAGAAGACGGAAAAGTAAAAAAACTACAAACTGTAGAAATCATAGGAAGAGCGAGAAAAGACTATAATAGTGATTATTCTTTCTCTGCTTCTAAAATCGCTCTAAAAAACATGGAAGTTTCCCAAGCGATAACTACCGTGACTAAAGAGCTTATCACAGATAGAGGAATTACAAGATTAGGAGATGTGGTGAAGAATGTGAGTGGGGTGAACCAAACGAGTTTCTACAACTTATATTCTATCCGTGGGGTAACTCAAGCATCTGGATATAGAGAGAATAGATTAGTAAACGGTATGGCGACTTCTGTTTATTTCTTCTCTCAACCTCTAATGATGAACATAGAAAGGGTAGAAGTAATCAAAGGTCCTGCGAGTATGACTTTCTCTAGTACAGACCCAGGGGGAAGTATCAATATGGTAACTAAAAAACCTTTGTCTACGAATAGAAAAGAAGTTAGTCTAAGTGTTGGTAGCTATGGTGCTATTGTAGGAGCTTTAGACTTTACAGGTCCTTTGAATAAGGATAAATCTTTACTATATCGTTTGAATTTAGGTTATGAAAACTCTGGAAGTTTCAGAGACCTGCAATTCAAGAAGGCGTATATGGTAGCACCTACAATCACATATGTGCCGAATGATAAAACAAGAGTGAATGTAGAGTTGGTATTGACTAATAACAACAATAGACTAGATAGAGGTCAGCCTATTTTCAAGGCAAATGCGGGTGAAAAACCAGCGCTTAACTCTACGCCAATAAGTTATGCTATCGGGGCGGCTAATGACTATAACAAGACATTGGATATCAACTTGATGGGGAACTTGACTCACCAGTTTAATGAGTACATCGGTCTTAACCTTGCTTATATGAAACATATCTGGAATGAAGACCTAGTAGAGCTAAGAACAAACAACAAGTTTGGAAAAGATGCTACTGGGACAAGACAACCTTACTGGGTAGAGATGAGATATGTTCAGCGTCAGCAAAAATTCTTAACAGATAATATCAATGCATACTTGAACGCAAACTGGAATATTGGTGAGTCTATCAAGAATAAAACTGTTGCAGGATATGATTTTATCGCTTTTGAAATTAGTAATGCAGGAGGAACTAATACTGTGAGAGATTACCTTGCTGATGATGTTACACCAAGAATTCCGCATTGGGATTTGAGAATTAAAGATGGTTCTCAGTACAAGTTAATGTACCCTGGTATGTATCAGCCACAAG
>CAUSFO010000029.1:0-19012 GCA_963530895.1 uncultured Flavobacteriaceae bacterium
TATTTAATTTTAAATTTAAACTTCCCAAAGGTAAGGAATTTTATTGATTTCCTATCGATAATGTTCTTTTCTGAGGCTTTATCCTCCTACTCTCTTGGTTTTATAGCCCATATCAGAGAGGATTTTCATGATTTTATCGCGGTTATCTCCTTGGATGATAATCACGCCGTCTTTCTCCGAACCACCAATTCCCAAAGTAGTTTTTATTTTTTTGGAAATATTTTTCAGTTCTTCATCACTGCCTTCGAAGCCTTCTATCAAAGTAACAGGTTTCCCATTTCGCCCTTTTTTTTCGTATTTGCAGATGAGCGGTTCTCGCTGCTGGTGCTGTTCTTCGGGCATCTGGAAATCCTGCTCTACATGGTCTGGAAAAAGATTTTTCAGCTGGTCTCGTAAATCCATAATCAAATGTATTATTTAATAAAAAACTCTCATCAGTGTGAGAGTTTTTTGTTTTTGGTTTAAAACTATTTTTCGTTTGTTTTATCCTCTTTTTTTTCTGGTTTTGGAGGTTTTGGTAAAAGAACTTTTCTGGAAAGTCTCATTTTCTTTCTGTCATCATAACCCATGAATTTCACTTCTACCTCATCGCCTTCTTTATATGGTACTTTTTCAGTTCTTTCCCATGCTATTTCAGAGATATGAAGAAGACCTTCTGTTCCTTTAGCTAATTGGATAAATGCTCCGAACTCCATTACTTTAACGACTTTACCTTTATAAACTTCGCCAATCACAGGCACGAAAGTAATCTCGTTAATCTGAGCCACTGCTGCATTTATTTTTTCTCTATCTGTTCCAGAAATTTCTATGTGTCCTATTTCTCCTCTCTCCTCTATCGTGATTACAGTATCTGTATCTTTCTGCATCTGCTGGATAATCTTACCACCAGGCCCGATTACCGCACCGATGAAATCTTTTGGGATTTCCATCATCACAAGTTTTGGAGCATGAGGTTTCACATCTGCATTTGGTTTATCTATAGTTTTCAGCATTTCGCCTAAAATATGCATTCTACCATCTCTTGCCTGCATTAGGGCTTTTTCCATGATATCCATGGTAAGTCCTTGGATTTTGATATCCATCTGACAAGCCGTGATTCCTTCTGCTGTTCCAGTTACCTTAAAGTCCATATCTCCAAGGTGGTCTTCATCTCCTAAAATATCAGAAAGCACTGTCCATTTTCCAGATTCTTTATCTGTAATTAGTCCCATCGCAATTCCTGAAACAGGTTTTTTCATCTGAATACCAGCATCCATCAAGGCCATTGTACCAGCACAAACCGTTGCCATAGAAGAAGAACCATTAGATTCCAAAATATCTGAAACTACTCTGATAGTATATGGAGTTTCCTCTGGAATCATCACTTTTAAAGCTCTCTGAGCCAAATTCCCATGTCCTATCTCTCTTCTGGAAGTTCCTCTCAATGGTCTTGCTTCCCCTGTAGAGAACGGAGGGAAATTATAGTGAAGGAAGAATCTCTCATCATGCTGAGAAATCACAGAATCTATTCTGTTCGCATCCAATAAAGAACCAAGCGTTACCGTAGTCAAAGACTGAGTTTCTCCCCTTGTAAAGATAGAAGAACCGTGAGCAGCTGGAAGGTAATCCACCTCACACCAGATAGGTCTTATCTGCTGATTATTTCTACCATCAAGACGGATGTTTTCATTTAAAATCAACTGACGAACCGCCTCTTTCTGCACATCATGAAAGTAAGTCTTTGCTAAAACTTCTTTTTCTTCCAATTCCTCTTCTGTATATTTTTCTAAGAACTCATCTACCACCGCACTAAATTTATCGCTTCTCTCATGCTTTGCAGATGGGTCTTTTGCTATATCATAATATCTTTGGTAAGCATAATCCCAAATTTCCTTTCTCAGCTCTTCATCATGAGTCTCGTGACAGTATTCTCTCTTTGTTTGAGCTTTTTCTATTCTTGCCGCCAATCTCTCCTGAGCTTCTATCTGGATTTTAATTTCTTCATGAGCGAAAGAAATAGCTTCTATCATTTCCTGCTCTGTGATTTCGTCCATTTCCCCTTCTACCATTACGATTGAGTCTTTAGAAGCCCCTACCATAATGTCCAGCTCTACTCCACTTTGTAGAGTTTCCCAGCTTGGGTTAATGCTCAAAACTCCATCTTTTTTAATCACTCTAACCTCTGAGAAAGGTCCATTAAAAGGTATATCTGTAATAGCCACCGCTGCTGAAGCTGCTAGCCCTGCCAAAGAATCTGGCATCACTTTTCCATCGTAGGAAATTAAGGATATCATTACCTGAACTTCCGCGTGGAAATCCTCTGGGAAAAGTGGACGCATTACTCTGTCCACTAGTCTCATTGTCAATACTTCATCATCAGAAGGCTTAGACTCTCTTCTGAAAAAGTTTCCAGGAACACGCCCTGCTGCGGAGAATTTTTCTCTGTAATCTACTGTCAAAGGCAGGAAATCCACCCCTGGATTTGCATCTTTTGCAGCTACCACAGTTGCTAAAAGCATAGTTCCGCCCATTTTTACCACTACTGCACCATCAGCCTGTTTTGCTAATTTACCAGTTTCTATGGTAACTTCTCTACCGTCTTTCAGCACGATAGTTTCTGTAATTGCTTGAGGTTTATTACTCATAAAATTTAATTTTTACTCCGAAATTTCTACTTTCGGACACCTGCGCCACTTCTTTCGGCAGGCATATTGTTAATACTCTATTAATTTTCGTGTGCAAAGGTAAGTTTTTTTGAGGGAAAATTTACCATTTTATTTAAAAATTAAAACCATCCAAATCTGATTGTTCCCTAAACTATATATTCTAATTTTTATGCCACACTATTATCTTTTATCTCTTTCAGTACCGAAACTATATCCTTCGCTGCTTCCATTCCAAAAAGTTCTATGATACTTCCACTATATACATTTTGTAGTTGTGGATTTTCTGACAAGTTATTCAGTTCCAAAATTCCATTTTTTGCTACAGAGTCTATAATAACATCTATAAACTCCATCTGTTTGATATTAAACCCTGAGTAATTAGACACTTTTGCAAAAGCTTTTTTAAGCTCATCTCTATCCATTCCCACCACAGAACGAATAAACACACCTAGTGACCTTCCTTCTAAAATTTTATCAAATAATTCACGAGATTCTTCCGTCCCTTGTGCCAAGAGCATCTCTTCCAAGCGTTTGATATCCACATCTGTTACTTTAATATTTTTACGGAGTTTGTCTATGGTCAAATCCCTGCTGTTTTCTATAATAAACTGCTTGATTTTCTTTTCATACGCTTCTCTATCAAAAGAACTGGAGAGAGGTGATACTTCATCTATTTTTATGATATTATCCTCTATATCTGTTTTTATAATAGGCAAATCCTTTTTCTCCAAAAATTTTATCAGCTCTCGCATTTCCTGTCTCAGTTTTTCTAAAGCTTTAGGCGTAGCTGCTTCCCAATATTCCTCTGTACAAACCTCCTGAAGAAAACCCAGTTTTTCCTTTACTTGTGGGACGCTTGTCTGTTTTTGTAATTTTTCTGCATATGATTTTACCTTTGTGATGCACAGATTCATTTTAGGATTACATTCTATTTTATAGCTCAACAGCAAATACATCAGCAGGTCAAAAACCTTTGCAGGAGTGTCCTTATCTGTATCTATAATGATTGGCGCTATACTATCTTGCAGCTCTCTCAGAGCATCTTTATCTAGTGTATCCCACGCCTCTCTTTCTTGGTATTTTTCTACTACCTTCAGATGAGGGCGAACGATGAAACTATCCCTTTCCAAAGTATAAAGCAAAACATTCTGCTGATGCAGTACATCTACTAAAACACTACCCAGCTCACGAGTTTCTTCCTCTCCCTGTGCTAAAAGTAACTGACTAAGACTCAAACGAAGATTAAATATCTTCTCATTCAGGGATGGCTGCGGAACTGCTTCCATACCTTTCGGGTTTTCGGAGAAAAATTCAAAGTTTTGACAGAAATCCAATATCAAGAAATCCTTTTTGTCTTGTTCATAGCCAAATAGGTCTTTACAGAGTCTTGTCCCTCGCCCTATCATTTGGTTAAACTTTATAGAACTTTTCACTGGTTTTAGGAATACTAGATTCACCACCTCTGGTACATCTATCCCTGTGTCCAGCATATCTACAGAGCAGGCTATTTGAGGCATTTTATCTTTCTGCTTAAAGTCATTCAGCACATCATCTTTGTACTCCGTTTTATAATCTATCACTTTTAGGAACTGCCCTTTGTACTGAGGATAATTGACCTCGAATCTTTCACTGATGAAATCCGCATGTTTTCTATTTTTACAGAAGATGATGGTCTTCCCTATGCTGTCGCCATCATTCACACGGATACCTTTTTCCATGAGGGTCTGCAGGATGATGTCTGCCGTATTTCCATTATACAGCCATTGGTCTAATGCCGACGCCTCCACCTCATCAGGAATTTCTCCTGTGACAGGATCACAGAATTTTTCTTCGTACTCCTTCTTATCCTCTTCGGAGAGTTCTGCATACTTTATCCCATCTCGCTGGAATTTTGTCTGCACGCTGTAGGATTTATAGGGCACTAGATAGCCATCACTTACCGCCTCATCCAGCTCATAATAATATGTAGGATTTCCAAAAGAAAGCCCAAACAACTCATAGGTATTCTTATCTGTGGTCTCTTTCGGGGTAGCGGTAAGTCCTACCTTTATCCCATCAAAGTAGTCAAAAATAGCCTTGTACTTATTATACACCGAACGGTGGATTTCATCAAAGATTATCAAATCAAAATGCCCCACACCATAGAGCCTTCCCTTTTCCTCGGTCTTGGCTTCATCGATGAGATTTATGAGTGTCTGATAGGTAGAGAACACGATACGGCTGTTGGTATTCTCTTTTTCCTTTACCAAGTTCACCGAAGGAAAATCTGGCAAGTATCGGTTTAGGTTTTCTTGGGCTTGGGAGACCAGCGCTGTCCTGTCGGCTAGAAATAATACTCTTTTCACCCAGTTGGCTTTGGCGAGCACCTCCACCAAAGAGGCTGCTGTTCTGGTTTTCCCTGTTCCTGTCGCCATCACCAGCAGTACCCCGCGGTATCCCTGTTCTAGTCTCTCGGCGGTGGCTTTTATGGCCTTCTGCTGGTAGTCCCTGTTAGTGATTTCTTCATTGATGACTATCGTAGAGGGTTTTTGTTTGGTGGTTCTTCGCTGGATGTTCAGAGCGAGTTCCTCGCGGTTATAGAATCCATAGACCTCCCTAAGGGGATATTCCCAATCGTAGAAATAGATTTGGTATCCATTGGTCAGGAAGATATTCGGGAGCTGTCCGTATTTCTGCTCTAGGGCACGGGCATAGAGTTCTGCCTGATGCTGTCCTACTTTGGCATCGCGGTGGGTTCTTTTGGCTTCTACCACGGCGAGGGGTTTACCATCTTCTCCCCAGAGGACATAGTCTACATAGCCATCGCCTGATGCGCTGGGCATTCCCTGCACGGGGAACTCCTTGACATTAGCAGGGGAAAGATCCCAGCCTGCTTCTTCCAGCATGGCATCTATGTAGATAGCGCGGGTAAGGGCTTCGTCTGGGTCTTTTGGGATGGCGGTATGGGTTTGGTTTTGCAGCCTGATGGCTTCTATCTCTTTTTGGTATTGTTCGGCTTGTTTTTTTAGGGCTTCTTGGAGTTCTCGGGCTTCTTCCTCTGCCTTTTGGACTTTCTCCTGCATCTGTGAACGCACCATATTGAGCTGAACCTGATGCGCAGGAGGTATCAGCTCCTCATCAAAGGTAGGAATGGGCAGATACTCCTTCTCATACAGTCCCATGAGGTAGTATGACACCCCGTGCAGGAGTTTCAGGGCGTGGAGGACATCTGCGGCTCTTAGGTTAGTACCATGGAACTGGCTGTGGGAGCCTGCATTTCCCACCTTACGGATGGCGTGCATCCTGTGGATAATCTCTGGGTCAAAGAGCTGCTGAAACTCTGGCTGGTACATCAGGTTACTGATGGTTCTCTCATATGGGATAGGGATATGGTCATGCTCATAGATCCAGTAGATCCAGCTCTCTAGGCAGCGGCGGATGCTCACTGCTGCCAGCATAGGGTGGCTGTAGACAAACTGCTCTGCTTCTATAGCAGATGCCATCACACCTCTAAACTCCGTGGGTATATTCCTAAAATTACTCATCTGTTTTTCTCTTTATGTACTGATTAACCGAAACTCTCCTGTAACAATGCCTGAAATACCGCCTCACTCTGCTCTATCTCTGCCTTGGCTCTGGCTTTCTGCTTCTCTATATTCTCTACCATCTCCGCAAACTTAACTTGTAAGGATAAAGGAGGGAGGGGAATTTCTATATTATCTAAATTACCTCTATTCAATTTAGGTTGAGCCGACCCTGTTACATAAGGGGATAAATCTATCTTATTAATAAAAAAGCACAAATAAATTAAGTTAGATTTACCATTATACCCATTTACATGAGCATGATTATTTACCCAATACTTCCCTTTAGCAATAAATGCTATAGGTGTACTCCTAGATAAAAGATTAGCCCCGTCTTCACCTATCAATAAATTATCTCCATCATATATAAAATCATCTACATAATCAATTATCCCTGATGCTCCATAATAAGGATATTTATTTTCCAACATTTGTCTATCACTTGATTTTAATGGAACTCTCATATTATTTAAGTTAGTAACTACCTCTCCCAGTTTCTTTTTCTCCCAGCCTTTTTCGTTGGAGATGGGATCGCCGAAGAGTTCTATAAAGAGGGACTCCGCGAGGGCATCATAGTAGGTGAGCAGTGCCTTGCTTTTTTCTCTAATGGCTGCTGCCTTGTCTAATTTCTCTACTATCTCCTTTTGTACAGACAAAGGAGGAAGAGGGATAGTAAGGCTCTCTACTATTCCTTTTGAAATATTTTTCAATGTAACTCCAACAGCTTTATTCAAAAGATTTCTCCTTTCTCCAATAAACCAATAATATAAAAAGTTACTATCCAAAATATCCAAATTTTTAATATTTATCCCTAAAATAGCTTGATTTACTGACATTTGTTCATTAATGAATGCAACTTTTCCTACTGAACCATACATCGCTAATAACAATGTCCCTTCTGAAAATATTCTTCCATTAATATCACTTAATCCTTCTTCTGTAATTTTTTCTTCTGTATCATATACAATTCCTTCTGTTGCATTTTCTATATCAGAAATTTTACACCATTTAATATTTCCTCCAAAAAAACTTGATTTTTTTCTACTTGGAGTTCCTCCACTTTTCATATTGCACACATCTCCTAGCCTTACTCTCTCCCAGTTCATGATATTTCTTGTAATGTTTTTATTTTTTTGTTTGTTGTATTTGCTTTTGGTGGTATCCTATTTACTCCCCTAGGGCTGTGCAGGGCTTTCGGTAACTGCTAATTCCTTCTCCTGCATACGGATGAGGGTTTCGGTGGTATCCTACGGCATGCTCTAGCTCTCGGGGAGGTTTTCGGTGGCTACCTGGTCTTTCTCCGTGGTGCCTGTGGGGGTGCTGGGGGTGTCTTTCCCCTTGTCCGCTTTGGGGCTGGAGAGGTTGGTATTTTTCACTACCTGATTGATAGCATTGGCTAGGTTGGTATAGGGTTCTTTATCATTGATAAGGGCAAGGGCATTGATGGTCTGCACCAGATTCCTAAACGCCTCTGCCAGCTCCTGCCGTGTGGCTTTGGTTCTTCCTACCTCTATGGTGCTCTGCTGCTCGGTACGGCTGTTGTGATGCTGTTCTAGTGTGGTGTTTGCCACTTTCAGGGCATCTATCCATGCAGCTGCGCCTATCTTCTGCAAATCCTGTGCTGACTGTGGCTGCGCTATGTCTTGTAGGAGATTGGTAATGATGGCCGTCTCCTCCTGCAGGGGTCTGTCCTGAATGTTTTTCCCAAATTTTTCTAATAAAGTGAGCAGTCTCTTTGCGGCCTCTCTGGATGCCTCTTCTGGGAAGTGCTGGAAAGCCTTTAGGTGGGCAGAGAACCCCGATAGCAGATTGTCCCGCTGGGTATCCAGCTCCTGTATCTTCTGGGTGAGGTCACTTTTCTTAACAGGGGCAAGCGCCTCATCATAGGCAGAGAGCTTTTCATTAAAAATCTGAGCTGCTTTTTCCAGCTGTAGGGTTTGGAGGTTTTCTTTTGCGAGGAAGTTTTTCACATTAGTCATCGCTTGGAAGAACTCCATCACTCGGCTTTTGTCTAAACTAAATTTCTTGATCATGTTTAATATTTTTATTGGGTTTATTTATTCATCAGAGCTAGGAGCTCTTCCATCAGCTGGGCTCTTTCTGTATCTAAGGCCTGTATCTGGCTGATGATGTCTGCTGGTTTCTCGTATTCCTTCTGCTGATAGACTACTTCCTTATACCGTGAGATGGATAGGTCATAGGCATTATTTACGATTTCCTCCTTCGATACTAGGAAACTCTGCGCTGTGCGGGGTCTGTCTGCCTCCTCTTCTCTATGGTGGAAACGGTGGATGATATCAGGGATATCATTCTCTGCGATAGGGTTTCGTTTGTCATCTAGGCTGAAGCCATCGGCTTTCATATCATAGAACCAGACCTTGCTGGTACCTCCTGCATTGGTTTTAGTAAAGATAAGGACAGCGGTGCTTACTCCTGTATAAGGTTTGAATGCGTTAGCAGGTATGGAAATCACAGCATCCAGACACTGATGTTCTATGATTTCTTTTCTGATTTTTTTATGGGCATTGGAACTGCCAAAGAGTACGCCATCCGGCACGATTACAGCACATCTGCCGCCTACTTTCAGCCCTCGTATCATGAGCCCCAGAAAGAGGAGTTCGGTTTTCTTACTCTCTACCATCTGCAGGATGCTGTCATCCACGCTTTCTTTATCTAGACTTCCTTTGAACGGTGGATTGGCAAGGATAAGGGAAGCTTTTTCAGCAAAATCGGCATTGTTCTGCGAAAGGCTGTCTACATCTATCAGCTGTGGATTTTCTATACCATGAGAGATGAGGTTCATCGCCCCGATTCTTATCATAGTAGGGTCAAACTCCATCCCCATGAACATCTCATTGGCATAGTGTTTTTGGACTTTGCTGTCTAGGAGTTCTTTGGCGTAGTGTTCATTGAGGTATTCTATACTAGAAACTAGGAAACCGCAAGTCCCCGCAGATGGGTCACAAATAACATCTTCGGGCGTGGGCTTCATGAGCTCCACCATCATCTTGGTGATGTGTCGCGGGGTACGGAACTGGCCGTTTTGTTTGGCTGTAGCGAGTTTACTGAGCATGTATTCATAGACATCGCCCTTGGTATCGGTATCTTTCATGACCACTTCGCTGAGCATATCCACCACCTGAGCGAGCAGCCTAGGCGTAGGAATCACAAAAGAAGCATTCTTCATAAACTTACTAAATGCGCTGCTCTTGCCTGCGGAGTTTCTCATAAAAGCAAAAACGCCGTTCTCCTTACGGAAAAGCTCAAACATCTCTGCAGGAGAAAGATTCTTAAAATTTTTCCAACGAAGATGGTTCTCCTCCTCCGCGTAGATAGGATTTACTACCTCCACACCCAGCAAAGAAGCGTTTTCCTCTTTGGCAGTCTGCTGCTCATCCAGCATCTTGATAAATAATAAATAAGTAATCTGCTCGATAACGGACAAGGGATTAGAAATTCCCCCAGAATGAAAAGCCAGCCATACTTGGTCTATTTTAGATCTTAAATCTTGTGTAAACATTTTGTATTATGAATTAAAGTGATTAAAAAAAGGCATAAAACCTTGTCTTTCCTAATGTTTATCCCTCACAAAAGTATCGCTTTTATCCATAATAAACAAATAAAAAAAGCAACCCAAAATACTGAGTTGCTTTTTTATGTTATCTGAATTATTATTTTCTAATTCCAAGCTCTGCAATGATAGCTCTATATCTGTTGATATCTTTCTTTTTAAGATAATCCAGAAGTCTTTTTCTCTTACCTACCAATTTTACTAGTGATCTCTCAGTAGCATAATCTTTGTGGTTAGATTTCAAGTGTTGAGATAAATGATTAATTCTAAATGTGAAAAGAGCGATTTGCCCTTCAGCACTTCCTGTGTCCTGCGCAAATTTTCCATGCTTTGCGAAAAGTTCTGCTTTTACTTCTTTTGTTAGATACATTCCAATATTATTTAAATGATTATTATGTATGAGGCTGCAAATGTAAAAATTATTTTTTTAATCACAAAAGTTTTTTCTATCTTTTTTGATAGGTATTTACAATAATATCAAAGTATTGTGGAGAATACATACCTGTCATATTATATAATAACCTTTCTCTATCTGTATAGTTTTCAGGAAGTTGGATATAATTAAGTCGATTAGCAACAATATGCCATATTAACTCTGTGCAGTATAATTTCTCGTCATTATCAATAACTCCACGATGGTCAAACGGCGTTTTTTTAACCAAATATTTCTCAGCTTCTTCTACAATTTGTTTTCCTTGTTCTGCAGTAGTTCCTTTGGTTCTTACGACAAGGATTTTCTGAGGAGCAGAATAAACTAAAAATTCTTCTAATTTTTGTTCTTGCACACCATCAAAATCGCTGACATCAGAGGAAAGAGAATGGATAACATACCACTCGTTATTTTTTTTATATAAAATCCCTGCATGAGTGACATCATAGGAGTTCTCATTCAAATTATCCGCGATAAAATCACTAAAAAAACCATATCCCCTTCTCAATATGATATCGCCTTCTGATATCTGCAACATATCTTTTTGTGATAATCTCGTTTCTCCTTTGTTTTTTACAACCTGCTTTTGCTCTTGCTTTCTATCGAATAAAAAAAACAAATGGTAGCCTCCAAAAAAAAATAAAAAAAAGCCTCCCAAAATCAATAAATACCTTATATTGAAATACTTGGGAGACATCAGCACATTTATCTAATTTATATTACTCTTCAACCGTATTAGTAGCTTCCTCGGCTTCTTCAGAAGAATTTTCATTTAATTTTTCCTCTTTTTTAGCATCCTCTTTTTTGATGGTTACTTTCCACTTGCCATCTATTTTCTTCAAATCAAGAGCTCTTCCTTTTTCTTCTTGATCCATAGTATAATATACTCTCGCAGTATCTCCATCCTCTTCCACTTTAGTAATTGTAAATTTTCCTCCTTTTGCTTCTTCTTTAATTCTATTTTCAGCCAACCTACCCATTAAGTTAAGCAAGTCTGCTGTAGGACCATCACAATATTTCTTAGCCTCATCTATATCACCTTTATTCAAAGCGGTTAGAAAGTCCGATGCTACAGACTTAGGCGAATTCCCCGAACATGCTACCATAAATAGAGATAAAATCAATAAAAGAAAATACTTTTTCATTGGTTTTGATAATTTAAAATTAATTCCACAAAAGTAGTATTTTTTTATAAAAATCAAATTTATACAGATAAAGATTTCATCGTATTGATTATTTAAATTATCTTTGTGCGGAATATGAATCGGAAAAAATTTATACTATTGGGCTTCGCAGCTGGGCTTGTTTTGGCTGGCTGTTCTAGTTTTGGGAGTAAATTATTAGGCTACAAACCTGATTATAAATTAGGTAAAATAAAGAAAATAATCTACTTCCAGCCCGCGATTTTCCCTGAAATAGAAGAAATAAAACATCCAACAAACCAAGCGTTTTTTAGCGCTGTAACTGACCAAATGAGCCTTTATAGTGGCAACATAAAAACTGTTCAAATGGACAGTTCTATGGACTATGACAACGTTGATACTGAGTACATTAAGGAAGTTGGAAAGAATAATAATGCCGAAGCCATAATCGTCCCAAAAGTTAAATATTTCAAAGTAGGCATCGGTAAATATGTATTTTCTAATCAGGTTTTAGTAAGCCTAAAACTCTATGACAGCGATGGAAACCTGATAATGGAGAACCAATATGACACCTACAAAGGCAACGCTAGACTTACAGGAAAAGCCGAAAACTCCATAAAAGTAGGAACAAAAGGAGCTATCAAAGATTTAATAAAAAATCTACGAAAACTCAAAATGTTTTAAACAAAAACTACACTTACGAGCATAGAAATAACTCCTACAAAAATCCAGATTTTCAATAAAATAGATACTGCAAAATAGTTTTTCTTGCTCTTATTTTTTAATAAAAATAAAACAAAAACAAGGAAAACAATCGTAGCTCCAAAATAATACGAATGCAGACCCAAATCCTGATTTGTCAATATAAACAATGCAAGAAAACCTGCCGATAAAAGTAGCACCTGCACAAGTTTAGATGTTTTTCCAACGCCATAAACTATCGGAAAAGTCTGATAACCAAGAGCCTCATCGGCTTCCCGACTAAGCAAATCCTTTATAATATCCATACTCAGCAGGAACAAGAACAAAAACGCCGACAAGAGAAAAATCCCCATCGTAAAGTACTGATAATAAACCAATATCCCAAAAAACGGATAAACAGAGAGCAGCACATAGGTAAAATTATTTACCAATAAAATTTTGCTCAGCTTATGGCTGTAAAACCAAATAAAAAACTGATAAACAATAAAATACAAAAATATTCGCCAAGAGAAATACAGCGAAATTCCCAGCGATAAAATATTCAAAATAAGATAAAAATAAAGGAAATATTTTTTCTTCAGAAAAGCCTGTAATCTAGCACGAAAGGGTTTGATGATTTTATCCTTTTCCTCATCATAAAACTGATTTATCAGCCCGCCAGCTGCGATGCTCATCAGGGAACAAAAGATAATTCCATGAATTTTAACATCTGTAAAATCAACGGTTTTAATTATAAAAAAAGTAAAAACATAGAGCGAAAAGGTAAGAAAAATCAGCCTAAAAATCCTCACTCCCAAAAGCAGACTGACAAACTGCATCGCCCTATGAAGAAAAAGGTTTTTCATTCAGAAATTGTTTAAAATCTGTAAATCACCTCCTTATGAAATCCTTCGAGCATTTTTTCAGCCTTCTGATAATCCTTAGTAAAGCCTAAAATATAGCCTCCGCCCCCACTACCACAGAGTTTGAGATAGTAAGCATTGGTATCCAGACCCTTTTTCCATGCGTTGAAAACACTATCTGGAATCATCGGTCGGAAATGCTCATACGCCCATTTGGAAAGGGCTTTCATATTCTTAAAAAATGGCGTCATTTCCTTATTCAAAAAGGACTGAATGCAGGCATTATTATACTTGATAAACTCCTCTTTCAAGGTTTTTCTAAATCCTTCGTTTTTCAATTTTTCAAAGAAAATCTGAACCATCGGCCCTGTTTCTCCCACTACGCCAGAATCAATAAGGAAAATCACACCTTTCCCTTCGTTTTCTTCTGGAATTTCCACTCTGCCCACATTTTCTTTGTTTTCTATCAAAATAGGCAGGTTCATATAGCAGATTAGCGGGTCTATCCCAGAACTTTTGCCATGAAAAAAACTTTCCAACTCTCCAAAAACTTTTTTCAGTTCCTTCAATTCATTTTTCCCGATTTCTTCAGGTTTATGCTGAACTACGGAATATCGGTCAAAAATAGCCGCTACCAAAGCCCCAGAACTCCCCACGCCATATCCCTGCGGAATATTGGAATCGAAAAACAATCCGTTTTCAATATCTTTCTTTAAAGCCGATAAATCTAATCTGAACTGCCCTGGAAGTTCTAATTTTGCTAAATATTCCCAATATTTTTTCAGAGATTCATTGGATTTTTTTTCAAACTCTGATTTGAGAGCAGAAAACTTGAAACAACCTTTATAAAAGCTGTACGGCAGAGTCAATCCCTGAGAATTTTCGATAATCCCATACTCCCCAAAAAGGAGAATTTTAGCATAAAAAAGAGGATTCGGCATTGTTATTTTATTTTTATAAAATTGATTTAACTAATATATTAAGTGACCAAAGAATAACCAGCACTCCCACGCCTATAAACATGGCTTTTGTAGGTAGTTTTCCTGCTAGTTTTGCTGCCAAAGGCGCCGCCAGCATTCCACCAAGAACCAACCCCAAAATAACCTGCCAATGGCTCAGCCCTAAAAAAGCAAAAAATGTAAGAGCACTAGCAAATGTAATAAAAAACTCTGATAAACTGACCGTTCCAATCACAAATCTCGGTGTTTTTCCTTTTGAAATCAGCGTGGTCGTCACCAAAGGCCCCCAGCCACCACCTGCAAAAGAGTCCAAAAAACCACCAAAAAATGCCAGCCAGCCTACATTTTTCAGTTTTTTAGTTTCTTTTTTCTTTCCAAAAACCCTTACTAAAATTCTTACTCCAAGTAAAAAAGTGTAAAATGCAAGTATTGGTTTGATGATATGGGTGTATTCCAAACTAAACAGGGACAATAAAACTGCCCCGGAAACCGCACCTATCACCCCTGGGATGATTAGAAATTTCAGGAGTTTTTTATTCACATTCCCGAATTTATAATGGCTTAGACCAGATGCCCCACTCGAAAACATCTCTGCCGTATGGATACTACCACTAATGGCAGGAAGCGGAATACCCGCACTCAGCAGTGCTGCTGTAGAAGTAAGTCCATAGCCCATACCCAGAAGCCCATCTATAAGCTGAGCCACAAAACCTATGAGAATCATCCAATAAAACAGTCCATCTATTTCTCCTACCAGCCATTTTATCCCTGTTGAAAACTCATCATAAGAAATAAATAAATTTAAAATATTCCCAAGTATCAGAATAAAAAAAGCCGCAATACTTGCAAATGCAATCTTCTTCCAATGACTACCTGTATAACCCTGAATATCAGTCGGCTGAACATCATCTACCTGAACATAAAAATCGTTATATTCTGGATAAAGAGGCGCATTTGTGAGGATTCCTCTATCTTTGGCTTCTTTGGCTATTTGTTTGGTTTGTAAAGTATCTTTCAGCGTTATGAAAACCAATTCCTGATTTTCTAAATCCGTTTTTTCAAAAGATTTTTGAGCGATAGACAGATTAGCACAGACCTCTCTGAGTTCCTCTATTCTATCATCTATCTGTTCCCCAACCACTAGAATTTCAGAATTGGGAGCATTTTCAAGAATATAAAGCACCTGCTCAAACGCCAATTCCCCACCGCCGACGATGAGGATTTTTTTGTCTACCATGTTTAGAAAAACAGGTAAATGCTGTGCTATATATTTACTTCCTTCCTGAGAGTTCATCCATTATAACCCTTCAATCTTATCTGTAAGATTATCTATAAAGCTCTGTAACGGCTTCTCTACCATCATTTTAATGAATGGATTGAACTGCCCTTCGAATAATATTTGAACTTCAGATTTATTTTCAGAAACTGGATCCATCTGCCCTGTTAGAGCGAAATCCAAGGAAGGATTTCCTGATGTAAGCACCACCTTCTTGTCCTCCACCATTTCTGAGATTTTCAGTGCGATTTCGGGCATTCCTTTTAGACCGAACTTAAAGCCGTTTTCTATCGTTTCAAAAGAAACTAAGCTTTCTGGCATCAGATGTTTATAGTCTTCAGGTTTTTTCAGCATTTCGAATAAATCTTTTGTAGATTTATTTACCATCACTTTTCTTCCTTCTAATTTCATTTTTTATATTTTTGCAATATTAACTTCAAAGATTCAGCAAATGTATAAAGTTTTTATCAATGAAAAAAAATTATCCATCAATAATCTTCCTAATGATGATGAAAAAAATATCGCTTATGAGGATTTTGCAACCATAGAAATGGCTCTGGATATCTTGGAAAACTCATCGTGTAAATCCATAAACCTCTACGGAGAAGACCCTGATAAAATCTGGGATGATTTCCACGATTCTTTTACCAATATAGAAGCGGCGGGCGGCATCGTGAAAAACGATGAAAACAAAGTTCTTTTCATATATAGACTAGGAAAATGGGATTTACCAAAAGGAAAATTAGAGCCTAACGAATCCCTTGAACACGCGGCTGTAAGGGAAGTAGAAGAAGAAACAGGAATTCAAAACTTGAAATTACAGAACTTCATTGGGTCTACCTATCACACTTACAGGGAAAGAGAAAACAATACTCAGATTCTAAAAACCACTTTTTGGTATCTGATGAAAAGCACTGACAGCAAAGAACTTATCCCACAAATAGAAGAAGGCATCACAAAAGTGGAATGGAAATCCAAAGATGAAATCCTCTCCGAGGTTCTTCCAAATACTTTTAGAAATATTGAACTGATTTTAAAAGAAGCAAAAATCATTTAAAAACAAAAAACTCTCAAAATTGAGAGTTTTTTTATGTTAAAAAAGACCATTTAATTCGGCATCTATTCTATCCAAAATATATCCGAAATCCTCTTCTCTTTCTACAAAATCCAAATCATTCACATCGATAATCAAGAGTTTTCCTTCTTTATAATTTCCTATCCAGTTTTCATATTTATTATTAAGCCTCATGAGATAGTCTATACTTATTCCCGTCTCATAGTCCCTGCCTCGTTTTGCTATCTGGCGTGTAAGCGTGGAAATATTCGCTCTAAGATAAATCAATAAATCTGGCGCTGAAACAAACCCTTTCATCAGCTCAAAAAGAGAAGAATAATTCTGATAATCCCTCTCCGAAAGCAGGTTCATCTCATTTAGATTTTTTGCGAAAATGTAGGCATCTTCATAAATTGTTCTGTCCTGAATGATATTTTTCCCACTCTCTCTAATCTCTTTCACTTGTCTAAATCTACTTCCCAAAAAGTAAATCTGCAGAGCGAAAGACCATTTTGACATATCTTGATAGAAATCATCCAAATAGGGATTGTGATCCACATCCTCAAACTGGGCACTCCAGCCGTAATGCTTGGCAAGCATGGTCGTAAGTGTAGTTTTTCCTGCACCTATATTTCCTGTAACTGCTATATGCATATTTTCTTTCTTAAAAAATGAATTTTATAATAAACACTAAACTACATTCTGCTATTTTACTTTTATTTCGTAAATCTTATCCCAGTTTTTCCCTGTAATCAGCATATTATCTCCCTTAAACGCTATTCCGTTCAGCACATCATCAGCATCGGTAGAGTGTTTTTTATTGATTTCCGTCAAATCTATTTTGCCTACTACTTCTCCATTTTCTGGGTTTATTTTTAGGATGTATGGTCGCTGCCAGATGTTTGCGTAGATAAATCCATCGTGATATTCCAGCTCATTAATTTTTTCATAAACCTCTGATGGTCCTGCTACAGAAATAGTTTTCACTATTTTCTGAAGATTGTCTGGAGATATGAAATAGATATTCTTTGTTCCATCAGAAAGAATGAGATTTTTCCCATCATATGTCAGCCCCCAGCCTTCGGTAAGTCTGCTAGGGTAGTTAAATTCCGATAGTTTTTTAAGGGTATTTTTATCATAAATAAAGCCCTTTCTGTGCTGCCAAGTAAGCTGGTATATTTTATCGCCTACTATGGTGCTTCCCTCCCCAAAATACTCATCATCCAGCTTGGTTTCTGCTATATTAGTCGTAGAACCCAGTGTATATTTTATCACCTTGGATTCCCCTGTCTGCCCATTACTTCCGTAGATGGTATTTCCCTCCAGCTGGAATCCCTGAACAAAGTTTTCTGCATTGTGTGGATATTCTGCCACCACTTCATAAGTCAACTCTTTTTCAGGAGTTTTTGAAAGCACATTGATAACTGCATCTATGGATAGATTTTCCCCTGATTTAGTTCTCACATTGATAGTCACAGCATTGTCCCCCAATGTAAAAAACGCAGGGTCTATCTTCAAAATCGCTGTTTCCTTGTCCCCAAAACTTATGCTTATACTCTCCGCATTATCAGTAACTTCCTTTGGGAAAGTAATCATATCTCCGAAGTGGTATCCTTTGGTCTCCATAGCCAGATTATACTCATTCATGCTATCTAAAATCATCTTATCTTTGCTGCAAGAAGCCAATAATACCAACGCCAAAACGCCCTTAAAAATACTTTTTTTCATCATTTAAAAAGATTATCTAAAAATC
This sequence comes from uncultured Flavobacteriaceae bacterium, assembly GCA_963530895.1. GTDB lineage: Bacteria > Bacteroidota > Bacteroidia > Flavobacteriales > Weeksellaceae > JABCPE02. The sequence goes on from CAUSFO010000029.1 coordinate 17,938, forward strand.
GCCCAAATTTAAGGATTTTTTGAGTTTAGAAAAAATTTAATTTACATTTCCGCTAATCTACTTATTCACAATTTCTTATCCAAGCCACTTTCAGAAAAAACTAAAAATCCCTCTTTTGGAGGGATTTTCTTTATTTATTCAGCACCTTTTTCAGGCGATTGTAGATTTCTTCGTATGCTTCGGTCACCTCGCCCAAATCTCTTCGGAAACGATCTTTGTCCAGCTTTTTCATGGTGTCTTTATCCCAAAGACGGCAGGTGTCTGGCGAAATCTCATCCGCCAAGATGATTTCTCCATTTGGTGTTTTACCGAGTTCTATTTTAAAATCAACCAAAATGATGTTCATTTTATCAAATAAATCTATCAGTATTTCATTGATTTTGGCTGTCAGCGCATACATTTTGTCAAGTTCCTCTCTCGTCGCCGCGCCCAAAAATATAGCATGATAGTCGTTTATCAGCGGATCTCCCAGTGCATCATCTTTATAGCAAATATCAAAAATAGTAATCGATGATTTTGTGCCTTCTTCCACACCCAAACGCTGAGCCATACTTCCCGCCACATAGTTTCTCACAATCACCTCCAAAGGAATGATACTCACCTTTTTAACCAGCTGTTCGCGGTCATCTATCTGCTTGATGAAATGAGTAGGAATTCCCTTTTCGTTCAGGTATTCAAAGATAAGCGTAGTAATGGCGTTATTCATCTGCCCTTTCTTGTCCACTTGTCCTTTTTTTTGGGCATTGAACGCCGTGGCATCATCTTTAAATCTCACAACCACCTCATCAGGCTTTTCTGTGGCGAATATTTGTTTAGCTTTTCCTTCGTAGAGCATTGATTTTTTTAAGTCCATTTTTATTAATTTTTTTGAGTTGCTAAGTTAATTTTTATTTCCTTTAATTCCAAACGATTTAAAACCGAAAAAAGCCCTTTCCAAACAACATTTGTCTAAAAAAGGGCTTTTCATCATTATATGTTAATCCAAATTTTCTATAAGTGTGTGCAGATTTTTCAAATCTTTTTTGGATAACGAAGGGCGGAGTTTTTCTATCTCCAAGATACTTCTTCGCAGAGC
>CAUSFO010000030.1:0-19010 GCA_963530895.1 uncultured Flavobacteriaceae bacterium
TTTTTGGTATAATTTCATCATTATCTCATCTATCAATATTAATATTGAAAAATAACCAAAATAATTTTCATAAACATATTCTTTTTCTCTTAAAGTATCCAAGGCAGGAAGATTCTGTTGATAAGACAGTGTATTATGAGCGCAACGATTTCTGTGATTGTATAATTTAGTATATTTTTTTTGTAAATCATCACTAAATAAAATAATATTTTTGTCTTGTTGTTTAGGTTTAATCAAAAAATCATCTTCCTTAATTTTATTTTTAATAAAGTTTATATATTCACTTCCTAACATATTTTTTAAACAACTATTATCCAAAAAGTTGTGCATTTTTGTATAAATATCTTCAATTATTTCTTTATTATTAAAAAAAGTTTCTATATTAAAAGAAGCACTATAAATTTTTATTTGCTGAATCAAATCTTTATATACTTGAAACTTTTCAGAATATTTTGAACACTCTCCCAATGGACTTTTTGTATATCTATCATATCTATATTCGTAATTATTAGTAGCCAATTCCCAACAAATACATTTCATTTTTTGCTCCTGCGCTCCTGTCATTTTTAAAAATACTGATTGGATAACATAATCGTAAAGAGCATAAGTTTCTATGCCGTCTCCTATACCTGCTGTAGTGGAAATAGCCTCCTCTAATATTTTAGTTATAGAAGTAAGTATAAAATTATTGTGATTCCTCTGCTTCATATTTATTGTAAATTTCTATAGAACTAGCTACACGATTTTTCAAATGATTAAGATTAGAAGGGGATTTTGTATGAGCTTGATTTTTCTTTAAATCTACTATTTTATTACTTAGTTCTTCTACTAATTCTTCTTTTTTATTTAAATCTATTTCCTTATTTTCAAATATAACTTTATACACCAATCCAAATAAATACATATCTAAATCTATAATAGAAGTAAAGTTTTTATTATCAATTAATGTATTTATTATTATTCCTAAACTATCATAACGAGATTGATAGTCTCCATCAGGAAATATCTCAGAAAATGGTTCAAATAAGTTTGATGTACACTCCCCCACTACAGAATAAATATATTCTTCATAATAATCTTCCATTGTTCCATAACTCTTTTTTGTTCCTGAATATCCAAATGCTAAACGATTTGCATTACCATCTTTTTTATATTGAGACAATAATGCTAAATATTTAATAAAATCTACATCTTTAGGTTGAGTGGGCTGCATTACTTTTAAATCTCTTACAACATTTGTCTGAAAAAAATTATCAAAACCGTCTTTTAAAAAATATAACGACCTTCTACTTTCTTGTGTAGATAAAGTTCGACCTTGTATGTTTATATTTCTACAAAAAGAAGAATAAAACTTTTGTTGTTTGTCTTTATCTTGTACATATGGAACTATATAAGCAAAACCTAAAAATGTCTTGCTCCAAAAATTCTCATCTAAAGTAATATTTAATGGCTCATAAAAATCACTTTGTTCCTTAATTTTTTCACGCTCCTCTTTATTAAGATTAACTATTTTTTCAAAAGTCCATTCCATTCTTTCATCATTTTCATCTATATTTTCATTACTATCATCATTTTCATTTGCATAGTCTATTGAATCTTGCTCTTTGAATTTTTCTTTATTAGGAAATACAGCAAAATATGCTAAAAGAATACTTGTTAATCTCTGCTGCCCATCTAATATATAATTTATATTATCATGATCATTCTCTGTAATTGTACCAATAGTCACAGATGGTACATATTCCTTTTTCTTTAATGTTTCAATTAAAGTTTCTACCTTTTTACTATCCCAAACAAAATATCTTTGATATTTAGGTAATATAATATTACCTCTTAAAATCAACTTAATCCAATGTTCTAATGTATATTCTCCGTAATAAACACGATTTTCCATAATTATTAATAAATTTCCATCAGTTAAAAATCCCCACCCAATTTCTTGGATAGGGACTATACAATTAAATCTTATTTCACTTCTTCAAAGTCAGCATCTTGGACATTGTCTCCGCCTTGCTGCTGACTGCCTGATGCACCTGCATTTGGCTGTGCTTCGGCTTGAGCTTTGTAGAGTTCTTCAGAGGCTGCCATCCATGCTGCATCTAGTGCTTCTGTTTTAGGCTTGATTTCCTCTACATTTTTCGTTTCATAAGCTGTTTTCAACTCTGCTAATGCTGTTTCTATTCCAGCTTTTTTGTCTGCAGAAAGTTTGTCTCCAAATTCTTTCAGCTGTTTTTCAGTTTGGAAAATCAGTCCATCAGCTTTGTTTATTACTTCTGCATCTTCTTTTTTCTTTGCATCAGCAGAAGCATTTTCTTCAGCTTCTTTTTTCATTCTTTCGATTTCAGCTTCAGAAAGTCCAGAACTTGCCTGAATCTTGATAGACTGCTCTTTTCCTGTTCCTTTGTCCTTTGCAGAAACACTAAGGATACCGTTAGCATCTATATCAAAAGTTACTTCAATCTGTGGAACACCTCTTGGTGCTGGTGGAATATCTACCAAATCAAATCTACCGATTTCCTTATTGTCATTAAACATTGGTCTTTCCCCTTGTCCTACTCTGATGGTAACTGCTGGCTGATTGTCCGCCGCTGTAGAGAACACCTCTGATTTTCTTGTAGGGATAGTCGTATTCGCTTCGATTAGTTTTGTAAATACAGACCCCATAGTCTCGATTCCGAGAGAAAGCGGCGTAACATCTAATAGCAATACATCTTTCACATCTCCTGTAAGAACTCCCCCTTGGATAGCCGCACCAATAGCCACTACTTCATCTGGATTTACTCCTTTAGATGGCGCTTTTCCGAAGAATTTCTCTACCGCTTCCTGAATTGCTGGTATTCTGGTAGAACCACCTACTAAGATAATTTCATCAATATCAGAAACGCTCATTCCTGCGTTAGCCAAAGCTGATTTACAAGGCTCTATCGTTCTTTCGATAAGATTGTGAGCCAGTTGTTCAAATTTCGCTCTTGTCAAAGTTTTCACCAAGTGTTTTGGTCCTGAAGCTGTAGCCGTGATGTACGGAAGGTTGATTTCCGTTTGTGTAGAAGAAGAAAGCTCTACTTTTGCTTTTTCAGCTGCTTCTTTCAATCTTTGAAGTGCGATAGGGTCAGTTTTTAGATCTACACCTTCTTCATTTTTAAACTCTTCTGCCATCCAGTCGATGATTACATTATCAAAGTCATCTCCTCCAAGGTGAGTATCTCCGTCTGTAGCTTTCACTTCGAAAGAAGCATTTCCGTCCACTTCATACATCTCCAATACAGAGACATCATGCGTACCACCACCACAGTCAAACACTACTACATTCATGTCTTTTTTACCTACTTTGTCTAATCCGTAAGCCAAAGCTGCTGCCGTAGGTTCGTTGATGATTCTTTCTACTTTAAGACCTGCGATTTCTCCTGCTTCTTTAGTTGCTTGTCTTTGTGCATCGTTAAAGTAAGCTGGCACGGTAATTACTGCTCTTGAAACCTCCTGTCCAAGGTAATCTTCAGCTGTTTTCTTCATTTTTTGAAGAATCATTGCAGAGATTTCTTGTGTGGTGTATTCTCTATCGTCTATTTTTACTTTTACAGTGTCATTTGGGCCGCCTACTACTTCATACGGAACTCTTGAAATTTCCTCTTTATCTTTAGAGAACTGCGTTCCTATGAATCTTTTAATAGAGTAAACGGTTTTCTTTGGGTTCGTTACAGCCTGTCTTTTAGCTGGGTCTCCCACTTTTCTCTCGCCATCCTCTGTAAATGCTACGATAGAAGGCGTTGTTCTTTTTCCTTCTGCATTTGGGATTACTACTGGGTCTTTACCCTCCATTACTGCCACACATGAATTCGTTGTTCCTAAGTCAATTCCTATAATTTTGCTCATAATATTTTATATTCTTTTTTATTAATAATTATTTTAATTTTTACACTTTGATTTTGTCAATAATCATACCACTGGAAATTTTCTTATTTTTTGTCAATTTTATTTTATTTTTATGCCAAATTGACACTTTTTGTTTTATTTTGTATGACTTATTTGAATTTTTTATCACAAAAAACTCTTCTCATCATCTAAAAATATTTATCTTTGGGCATGATTTTTAGTAGCGAATATCCGAAGGATTCACAAGCCCACCACCTATACAGACATTGGAGTGTCTTTGAAAGGTATGGAGAAATTTCCTTTATCTACAAACGCTCTATTTTTTCTTATTTTACGGGATATTTCTTTCTTGCTATTCTTGGACTGATGGTTTATCGATATATTTTGGGTGATTTTGAATGGAAATATTCCTTCATCCTGCTTTTCCCTTCGATATTGCTTTTTTCAGAAATCATGACCAACCTTCCTTATTCCATTATTTTGGATGATTATGGGTTAAAATTAGGAAACAAGGACAAAATCAAATGGACAGAAATAGAAAAAGTAGAGGGCTTCCATGTGGGAGATGATTCTATAAAACTCGTAATAACACTGAAAAACAAGCCAAATAATAAAATACAATTATCAAGAAAAAGACAATACGCCCTATCTCTGCATCAAAATTTATCACGAGAAATACTCAAAATAAAAAAAACCATTCTCAAAAAGAATGGTTTTTACTTTATTTTAATCTTTATAAATTCGCTCTATTTCATGGCGAAGTTTGTCCATCACTACTTTTCTTTTAATTTTCAAAGTAGGAGTAAGCTCTCCCCTTTCGATGGTAAATTCCTCTGGAAGCAGCATAAATTTTTTAATGTGCTCATAGGAAGACTGTCCTTTCTGCACTTCTGCTATGATTTTTTGGAATTTCTCTTTTATATTCGGCATTTCCAAGAGTTTCATTTTTTCTGCAAGGTTCAATTTTAGATAATCCTTAAACTCAGCCAACTCCTGAGAAAGCGCCTCAAAATTAGGAACGATGAACGATGTCACATACGGTTTTCCCTCGGCTACGACAAGCGCTTGGGAAATGCTCGGATGCGTCTGTAATGGGATTTCTATAGACTGTGGCGCGATGTATTTCCCGTTAGAAGTCTTCATCAAATCCTTTATTCTATCCACTATATAGAGATTCCCATCCTCATCGATACGCCCAGCATCTCCTGTACGGAAATATCCATCCGCGGTAAAAACTTTCGCTGTTTCCTCTGGATTTTTGTAATATTCCTTCATCACCCCATCATACTTCACCAAAATCTCATTTTCTTCTCCTATTTTTATTTCAACCCCTGGCAGCGGAACTCCCACACTTCCGTGAACGAAATTCACAGTCGGATACGCTGTAACCGTAGCACAAGTCTCAGACAGCCCATATCCTACGATTATAGGCATTCCTATGGCAGCGAAAAACTCTGAAATTTCTTTTTTCAACATCGCTCCACCCACAGGCATAAAGCTGAGGTTTCCACCAAGTTCGTTTCTGATTTTCTTAAAAACCAGAGCCGAATAAAATTTATATTTCAGTCCTAATAAAAACGGAATTTTCTCTCCTTTTCTTACTCTTTCTGAGTATTTTACGCCTATTCTAAGGGCTCTACGGAAAAACTCTTGTTTCAGACTGCTGGAACCTTCTATTTTATTAAGCAAAACTTGATAAATTTTCTCATAAAGTCTCGGCACCGAACACATTGCCCAAGGTTTCACTTCTTTCAAAGCCTGAGAAACATCTTTTGGATTGTCTAAAACCGCCACATGCCCTCCTGTTGCAAAAACAAACGAAGACCATCCACGCTCAAAAATATGACTTAGCGGCAAAAACGCCATAGAAATCTTGTTATGAAGATTCTCTATCTTAAAGAATTCTTTATGCGCTTTAATCACAGCATAAAAATTCTTATGTGTAAGCACCACTCCCTTAGGTGTTCCTGTCGTCCCAGAGGTGTAAAGTATTGTAGCTGTGCTGTTTATATCTATATCCTTGTATTGGAAGTCTTTATCATAAGCATCCATCCATTTAGGAAGGTAGTATTCCTGCTCTGTAGGATTTTCCAACTGAACAGAAGAAATCACCTGCAAATCAGCAAATTCCGAATTTTGTTTAATTTCTCTAACAATCTCCAGCTGCTTCTCTGCACCCACCAAAATTACCTTTATTTCTGTTTGTCTTAGGATAAATTCCACCTGCTCCTTGCTATTCGTGGCGTAGATAGGCACTGTAATAGCTCCTAATGACTGATTGGCAAAATCTACCAAAACCCAGTCTTTGGAATTATCAGAAAAAATCGCTAGCCTGTCTCCTGCCCCCATTCCAAGGCTGCTAAGAGCATTAGAAATTTGGGCTAAATCCTCTCCAAACTCCCTCCAGCTCTTTGTTTTCCAAACTCCATTTTCCCTAAAAGACAAAGCTGGTAAATCCCCAATGGTTTTAGTATTATTATGAATTAATTTGAGTACGCTCATAAATATGTTATTAAGTGTTGCAAAGATAAAATTTTAATTACATTATGCATCAAAAAAAACATTATTTTTTTCAAGAAAAAAAACTAAACATAAAATTATAAATCTTCCAACACTTCTATATTTAGATATAAATATAATTTTTCAATATTTAAACACAAAATAAGAAAGTCCCATAAAACTGAACTTTCTTATTTAAACTTTTTCTTAAAAAACTTCATTTACGATCTGTTTCACCCCTTCACTGCGCCCCATAGAATAATAATGTAATGCAGGAACTCCTCTTTCTTTCAGCTCTTTACTTTGGGCTGTACACCATTCTATTCCTACTTGTTTTATATCAGCAGCGGTTTTACATTTTGTAATTTCAATCACCAAATCATCTGGTAAATCCACCTTAAAACGATACGGAAGCATACTCAGCTGGCTTTTTGCTGTAATAGGTTTCAGCCCTGGGATTATCGGAATAGTTATGCCCTCTTCCCTGCATTTATCCACGAATTCAAAGAATTTTTGATTATCAAAAAACATCTGCGTCACCACATAGTCCGCTCCTGCTTCTTGTTTTTTCTTTAGATTTAATACATCCTGATGCAGACTCGCTGCCTCCATATGTTTCTCTGGATACCCCGCAACGCCGATGCAGAAATTGGTTGGCGATGGCAGTTCTATATTATGGTCAAGATAAACCCCATCGTTCATTTGTTTGATTTGATGAACCAATTCAGAGGCGTGAGCATTTCCGTTTTTTTCTGGCTTGAAATAAGTCTCGGACTTCATCACATCACCACGAAGAGCCATCACATTATCTATCTCCAAGAAATCCAAGTCTATCAGGAAATTCTCCGTTTCCTCTCTATTAAAACCTCCACACAAGATATGCGGAATAGCATCTATATGATATCTGTTTTGGATTGCCGCACAGATACCCACTGTTCCTGGGCGCTTTCTCACCACTCTCCTTTCCAATAGCCCATTTTCATGTTCTACATATTCGTATTCTTCTCTGTGATAAGTCACATTAATAAAACTAGGATTATACTCCAAAAGAGGGTCTATAGCATCAAAAAACAAATTGATATTCTGTCCTTTAAGTGGTGGTAAAATCTCAAACGAAAAAAGGGTCTTACCATTGGCTTTTTCTATGTGTTCTGTTACTTTCATGATTGTCTATTTTGTTGTTTATTTTTAAATCTATACGCTACGCCCAAAGCTACGAAATTATCTGATTCCGATTTAAAAACAGAAAATCCTGCTATGGCGTCTAATTGTAAATCATTGGTTAAGAGATATTCCAGCCCAGCAGATAAATTATGTTTTGGTCTGGTCTGTCCGTATTGATAGGCTCTATTTCCTGCTCTTGTCCCCAAACATTTATTCCTAATAATAAGAATAACGCATACCAACTTATTCTCATTCTCTGTTCAAACCTAATTTAAATATTTTGTTTTCCTGCCAAAATAGGATTCAACCATTTTCTAGCAAATTCCTCATCTACGCCCTTTCTTTCGGTATAGTCTTTCAGCTGGTCTTCACAGATTTTACCAACACCGAAATATTTTGCCTTTGCATTAGCGAAATAATACCCCGAAACCGCCGCCGTAGGATACATCGCCAGACCAGCATCCATCAGCTCTATACCGATAGTCTCTTTCACTTTCAGAAGTTCCCAAATCGTAGCCCTTTCCAAATGGTCTGGACACGCTGGATAGCCAGGAGCAGGGCGAATACCCTTGTATTCCTCATCTATCAACTCCTCATTGCTAAGGTTTTCATCCGCTGCATATCCCCAGTATTCTTTTCTCACTTTCCAATGCAGAAATTCCGCAAACGCCTCCGCAAACCTATCCGCCAAAGCCTTCGCCATGATGGTAGAATAGTCATCATTTTGAGCTTCATAATATTTCACCAATTCATCCGTACCGAAACCAGCCGTCACAGCGAAAGCACCTACATAGTCCTGTTTCCCAGAACTTTGAGGAGCTATAAAATCCGACAAGGCGAAATACTCCTTTCCTGCTGATTTTTTCAACTGCTGGCGAAGTGTTCGGAAAACAAATTCTTCCCCATCTTTATCTAAAATAATATCATCTCGTTCATTAGAATTAGCTGGGAAAAGCCCAAAAATAGCCTTGGCTTTAAGCAATTTTTCGTTTAGAATTTTATCTAAAATCACCTGTGCATCAGCCCAAAGCTCACGAGCCTGTTCTCCTACTTTTTCATCTTCTAAAATATTTGGATATCTGCCGTGCAAATCCCAGCTTCGGAAAAACGGAGACCAATCCACGAAAGGAAGAAGCTCACGGAAATCCTGATTTTCAATGATTGTAATTCCTAATTTTTTAGGTTTAATGATGGTTTCGTTTTCCCAGTCTATTTTAAATTTCTTTTCTCTCGCTTCCTCTATGGATACATATTCTTTGTCTGTCTGTCGTGCCAAAAATTTCTCCCTAAACTCATCATATTCTTTCTTAAGCTCTTTTTTGTATTCAGCAGATCTTTCTTCGCTCAATAACGAATTCACTATATTCACCGTTCGCGAGGCATCTCCGCCATGTACCACAGTATTGCGGTATTTTGGCGCAATTTTCACAGCGGTATGGGCTTTGGAAGTCGTTGCACCTCCTACCAATAGCGGAAAATCCAGATTTTGCCTATCTAGTTCAGATGCTACATATTCCATTTCATCCAGACTCGGCGTAATCAAACCACTCAGCCCTATGATATCCACCTTTTGTTCTATGGCTGTCTGAATGATTTTTTCACAAGGCACCATCACACCTAAATCTATGATTTCATAGTTGTTACACGCTAGCACCACACCCACGATATTTTTACCAATATCATGAACATCGCCTTTCACTGTCGCCAAAAGAATTTTACCATTAGAAGGCTTGGAAGTGTCTTTTTCTGCTTCTATAAAAGGCTCTAAATAAGCCACTGCCCGTTTCATCACCCTTGCAGATTTTACCACTTGAGGAAGAAACATTTTTCCACTCCCGAAAAGGTCGCCCACTACGCTCATCCCAGTCATTAGATTGATTTCTATGACATCCAGTGGTCGTCTTGCTTCCTTCAAAGCCGCTTCCATATCTTCCTCTATGAATTTGTCCACGCCTTTTACCAATGAATAGGTGATGCGTTCCTGCAAAGGCTGTTCGCGCCAAGACAGGTCTTCTACTTTTTCTTTTTTGACTGATTTTACTTTTTCGGAATAGTCCAGCAAACGCTCCGTAGCATCATCTCTTCGGTCTAGTATCACATCTTCTACCAGCTCCAAAAGGTCTTTAGGAATTTCATCATAGACTTCCAGCATCGTAGGGTTTACAATTCCCATATTCATCCCTGCTTTTATGGCGTGATATAGAAATACTGAGTGCATCGCTTCCCGCACCGCATCATTTCCTCTAAACGAAAACGAAACATTAGAAACCCCGCCACTCACAGACACATATGGAAGATTCTGGCGAACCCACCTTGTTGCTTCTATAAAATCAATTGCATTTCGCCTATGCTCCTCCATTCCCGTGGCTACAGGGAAAATATTAAGGTCAAAAATAATATCCTCTGGCGGAAAGCCTACTTTATCCACCAAGATTCTATACGAGCGCTCCGCGATCTCTATTCTTCGCTGGTAATTATCGGCTTGGCTCACTTCATCGAAAGCCATTACAATAACTGCCGCACCGTATCTTTTTATAATTTTCGCTTGGCGGATAAATTCCTCTTCTCCCTCTTTTAAACTAATGGAATTCACCACCGATTTTCCCTGAACCACCTGCAGACCAGCTTCTAAAATCTCCCAACGGGAAGAGTCTATCATAATCGGAATACGAGCAATGTCAGGCTCTGAAGCTATCAGATTGAGAAATTTCACCATCGAGGCTTTCCCATCTATCAGCCCATCATCCATATTTACATCCAAAATCTGAGCTCCTCCTTCCACCTGATTTCGGGCTATTTCTAAGGCCTCTGTAAAATTCCCTTCGCCTATCAGCCTCAAAAATTTTTTTGACCCTGCTACATTCGTTCGTTCTCCTACATTCACAAAATTAGATTCTGGCGTAATTATGAGCGGCTCAAGCCCTGAAAGTTTTAAATATCTCATGTATGGTTATTTTCAGTTAAAATTATAAAAATCCAAAGGTAAGTTTTTTAAAAAACATAAAAAAATAGGAAGGTAAAAATTTACCTTCCTTTTTGTTATGAAACATTGAACAATTTTAAATTATTCTTTGATAGTAGCAATACTTACTCTGTTCCAATCTGGTTCTGAGAACATGTGACCAATACCGTTTCCTTCTGCTACGATACGATCTCCATCAATTTTGTATTGTTTAACAAGAACAGCTTTAACTGCTTCTGCACGAGCTTTAGCGATTCTTTCGTTAACTTCAACACTTCCTTCTGGTGAAGCAAATCCTTTGATAACAACTTTACTGTTAGGATATTTCTTCAAATAAGTAGCGATTCTAGCTACATTCGGTTGTTGAGAAGGAGCGATGATAGTTTTTCCTTGCGCGAAAGTAACTACAGACTCTAGAGTTCTCTTAGTTTCTACCACAGTTTCTACTTCTGGTTTTCTGTTACGAGCTTCTGCTAATTCTCCTTCCAATTCGTGGATACGGTTTCTAGCATCTCTCAATTCTCTATCTTTTTCGCTCAATTCTCCACGAAGTGCTCCAGAGTTATCCTCTACTACAGGTGCAGACGCCTGAGCTGCAGTGATGTGGTGAGCTCCGTTGCTTCCTTTAAATCTGTAAACAATTCCTAAACTTGCTTGTGTTAAAGAAGCATTATTGTTAAGGCTATGTTCTTGCTGATCTGCAGGTGTCAAACCGTATAGGATTGATGGACTAAGTTTAACAGCCCAAGCTTTAGAAGAACCTAAGTTAAGCAAGAAGTTAGCACCAGCTTTAACAGTCATTTCATTATTATCGCTTCTACCTGGACTATAAGAATGGTACCATCCTGGTCCAGCAAAAACTTCTACTTCAAATGTACGAGGCGCTCCTTTGTATCCTGCAAAGATATTGCTAAGATTAAAGTTACCTAACATAGCCACATTAGTATGCTCAATAAGCAATGGGTTACGATACCCATCTACATTATCATTAATATAAGCAACACCATCTGCACTAAGACGGAAGCTAGGAGAAATTTGTTTTCCTACTTCTACACCAAAGTTAAGTCTTGTAGACTTAAAGAAAGGATGTCCTGTAGTTGGAGTGTATCCTCCTACATTCACACCTACTTGCCAGTTATCAAAAAATTTACTGTTGCTAATACTGCTAACACTCTGTGCATTAGCTGCTACTGCAGCACCTGCTAACATTACTGATAAGAAAATCTTCTTCATTTCTAAACTAATTTTATGAATTAATGGTGCAAATATACATTTTATTTCGAAAGAGCATATTTATTTTATGATTTTTTAACACTTTTTAAGTATTTTTTCTTGGTTTATAGCCTTTTGCAAGGTCTGCAAGAGCCTTTATATGCTCTGGCGTAGTACCACAGCAACCACCAATAATGTTTATCAATCCTTTATCCAGATACTCTTTTATCTGTTCTGCGGTCTGCTCAGGAGTTTCATCATACTGCCCAAAAGCATTAGGAAGCCCAGCATTTGGATGAGCTGAAATTCTAAAGTGAGTTTGTGGAGCGACAGCCTCTAAATATGGAACAAGCTGTTTCGCACCCAAAGCACAATTAAACCCAATACTCAGCAAATCCAAATGAGAAACCGAAATAAGGAAAGCCTCCGCAGTCTGTCCGCTCAGGGTACGCCCAGAGGCATCGGTAATAGTCCCTGAAACCATCGTAGGAATGCGGATTCCTCTCTCCTCCTGAATTTCATCAATCGCAAAAAGAGCCGCCTTTGCATTGAGCGTGTCAAAAATAGTTTCCACCAAAAGAATATCTGCTCCGCCATCTAATAGCGCCTCTGCTTGTTGTTTATAAGCATTTCTAAGTTCATCAAAGGTAATAGCTCTGTAGCCTGGGTCATTCACATCTGGGCTGAGACTGGCTGTTTTATTGGTCGGCCCGATAGAACCTGCCACAAATCTCGGTTTGTCTGGAGTTTTAGCAGTGTAATCATCACATGCTTTTCGGGCAAGTTTTGCAGATTCATAGTTCAATTGATAAACAAAATCCTCCATATGGTAGTCCGCCATCGCAATGGTCGTGCTGGAAAAAGTATTGGTCTCTATAATGTCCGCTCCAGCCTCCAGATATTGTCTGTGGATTTCATCTATCACGCTGGGTTTGGTAATGGACAGCATATCATTATTCCCTTTCACAGGATATGCCCAATCACGAAACTGCTCGCCACGATAGTCTTCTTCGGTAAGATTATACTTCTGAATCATCGTTCCCATGGCTCCATCCAGAATCAAAATCCGATGCTCCAATGCATCATTTAGTTGTTTTGTATTTTTCAAGTTTATTTTATTTAAATATTAGTTTCCTATTTCTATTCCTTTATTCTTCAAAAATTCACGCACTTCATCATTGATATTAAAAGCGGTTATTTTCTTTAATCGAGGAAAATTTTCTACATCCTCAAAGGACTGAACATTATAAACCTCATCCTCGCCATCCCACTGCGGAGAAATCTGCATGTAGATTTCATTTCCTCCCTCTTGATAAAGTTCTGTGATTTTTTCTGTCCATTTTTTAGGAATTTCCAAATTTCGGAAATATTCCAAAGCTTCTGGAATAGGCTCATAGCCCTCCTCATCTGGATTTATCTCCCGCTCTGCGTATTCTACAAAATCATAAATATCAAATTTTGGTTTTAGTAAATCCTGATTATACATCAGTTCCTCTATAACCAATAATTTAAAATTAAAATCCTTAAAATCAACAACTTCGCCTTTTTCCTTTTTAAATTTATATGGATTTTTCTTTTTAGATTTAGGCTTTGGTTCTGTCTGACAAATACAGACACTCATGATTTCCTGTGGCTGACAGTTTTCTTCTTTTTCGCTGGCTATACGGGCAGAAATCTCCATTTTACCAACATTAAACTCAACAAAAAGGTAATCCTCTTTTTTGATTTTAATCACTTCTTGATAAGGTTTTCCATCAATCAAAAATTCTCCAGAAAAAGGATTTTCAGGAGAAAATGGATAAGGCTTGGTTTTTGAAATCTGCAGATTCAGTTCCACCACCTTTCCTTGGAATTTCTCCAAAGCATCAATCCCTAAATCATCCCAAGAGTAGCGCGAAGGAAGCACATAGCCATCCTCATTGACCTTGCCATCACTCATTTGGATACGGGTAGGCTCGCCCAAAATTTCTTTTAAATCAGAATATAAAAACGGAAAAGAAAAAACTTTTCCATTTATCTTAAAATTCTCTTTATCAACATGAATATTGACTGATTTCCTCTCCTTTTTTCCGAAAATTTTATCCCAAAAAAACATGTTTATTTCTTTTTGTCTGCATCCATATATATTTTTTTATCTTCTTCTGTAATAGGGCCTTCGTTCCTTTCAAATTCAAATATATACTTGTCATCATATCCATGGATACCAGTATCTAAAGCTTTAAAGGTCTTAGGATTAGCTCCTTTTACAATTTTATTACGACAAAAAACTCTGTATTGGTCTTTGATGTAGTATGAACTCACGATTTCTGCTGTTTTATAATCCAAAGAATCTATTCTCTCCTTATTATGATAATAGTATTTATCGTCTTTTCCCCAATCTTCATCTATTGCTATGAATTTTTTTGGGTCTACATTTTCCAGCTGGTCGTAAATATGATAAACTCCTTTCTTATCACGCCCCCAATTATCTTTTATCACTTGGAAAGTTTTAGGGTCAGCTCCCTTTACCACATTGTTATCTAGACCATCATAATACCGAAGCATATACACACTATCTTTATCTCGCCAATAATACTTCTTAATCTGCTCAAAAGTAGCAGGGTCTGCTTTCAGCTTAGCAAGTTCCAAAAATACATAATTTTTATCCTTACCTAAATGAAGATCTACATCATTTTTTATAACTTCAAATGTTTCTGCATCAGCATCTTCTACAAGGGTTGTTTCTTTGGACATATTGCCACCATGTATCCACTTATAATAGACCTTACCATCCTTTATTTCGTATCCTAAATTACACGAAATAAGAACAATACTCAATATCAAAAACAAACTAATTTTTTTTGTTAATCTTGTCATATTTATTTTTATTTTAAAATTTATTCCAAAGCCTGTTTCAAATCTGCAATAATATCTTCTACATTTTCCAGTCCTACCGAGCAGCGAACCAGCCCTGCTGTGATGCCCACTTCGTTTCTTTCTTCCTCGCTTAGTTTAGAATGCGTAGTGGAAGCTGGATGGGTTACTATGGTTCTAGTATCTCCCAGATTGGCTGATAATGAACACATTTTGATTTTGTTTAAGAAATTTCTTCCGCCTTCTACACCGCCTTTCACTTGGAATGCTACGATGCTTCCGCCCAATTTCATTTGTTTTTTGGCAACTTCATGGTTCGGGTGTGATTTCAAAAACGGATATTTCACAAATTCTACATTAGGATGTTGTTCTAAAAACTCTGCCACTTTCAGCGCATTTTCGCAATGTTTTTCTACTCTTAGAGCTAATATTTCCAATGATTTAGACAAAACCCAAGCATTAAATGGCGACATTGCAGGCCCTGTATTTCTCGCAAAAAGATAAATTTCACGAATCAAATCCGCTCTACCCACAGCGACACCGCCAAGAACTCTCCCCTGCCCGTCGATCAGTTTCGTAGCCGAATGTACCACGATATCAGCTCCATATTTTATAGGCTGCTGGATATATGGCGTAGCAAAACAATTATCCACCACGAAAAGCAAATTATGCTTCTTGGCGATTTTTCCCATTTTCTCCAAATCCAAAACCTCTATCGCAGGATTGGTAGGAGTTTCCAGATAAAGAATCTTGGTCTCTGGGCGAATGTATTTTTCTATATCTTCCTCATGTGCTTCGAAATAAGTTGTATTGATATTCCACTTCGGAAAGTATTTTGTAAAAAGTGTGTGTGTAGAACCAAACACCGAACGGCAGCTGAGTATGTGGTCACCCGCCGAAAGCAGAGAAGCCAGCGTACTATATATCGCCGCCATTCCCGTAGCAAAAGCGTAGCCCGTTTCTGCACCTTCCATTTTAGCGATTTTATCGATAAATTCGGTTACATTTGGGTTGGTAAATCTACTGTAAAGGTTCTTTGGTTTTTCCTCCGCGAAACTCGCCCGCATATCCTCTGCATCCTCAAAAATAAAACTTGATGTAAGGTATAGCGGCACTGAATGCTCATCATACTGAGTTCTTTCTGTCTGTGTACGAATAGCAAGTGTTTCGAAATTTTGTTTACTGTTTTCCATGTTTTTTTATTGTTTTTTATCTTTTGTCCAATTCTTTATTAAAAATTCTACTTTCCCTCCAGCTCGGCAAGCTCGTCTTCATCCAAATCTTCTTTTAGGATAATCCCGTAATCTGGATGTATCACATAGAGTCCTTTTTCTAAATCTTGTGCATATTTCTCAAAAAAATCTTTCAGAGATTGCGCTTCTATACTACGGTCTGCATCATCATGCCACATTTGGATTATCTGTCCTCTTTTTCCTTCTTTTGATGGGTCTAGGTCTATCATTTTACTGTTACCTCCTCCATCGGCTGTCAAAGAAATCCATTTAGGATTCCACCAAAAATCAGGTTTTATCCCTTCTTCTGGGCTGCAGCCATAGTCTTTACCATCTTCTGAAAAATCACCATCATCATATAATTCTTTCCAGATTTTATATTCATCTATAATTCTATCGATAGAGAGCCACTCTTCTCCCATTAGACAATAGCCTTCTTTTTCTCCATTATGAATGCGGTAGATTTCCTTAAAATCCTCTGGCAGAGCGTATCCTAAGGCTTCTTCCAACCTTTCAAAATCCTCATCAGTCGCTCCATCATTTAATTGATATTCAAAAAAATCATCCTTATATTTTTCTTGCAAAATATTGATTTGCTTTTCTATTCTTTCAAGAATTTCTTTCATTTTTTAAGTTTTTTAAATCCTATTTTTCTTTAGCCAAATTTACTGCTTTTAATTTATTTTCGTACATTCGTAATGATAATTTATTACTAATGAAAAAATTTCTTTTGCTTTTGCTTTTGTTTTTGCTTCCTATGTTCGTTTTTGCTCAGGAAGAATTGGGCGCTAGATTTGCCTACACTCATACCAATAAGTCTCATAATTTTGTATTTGGAGGAATTTCCTATAGCACAAAGGCTTATTATGGAGGAGGAACCCTCTATGCAGGAACCCATTTCGGCACTGAAAATTCAAAACTAAAAGTAATACCAGAAATAGGTGCAGAAATGTATTTCATAATAGGAGGAGCTGGAATTTCGCTAAATACCCAGTCCATACAGCCTAGATTAGGATTTTCTCTTTTTAATTTAATCCAAACACACATAGGCTATTCCATACCTTTTTCAAGGAATTCCAATTTCAGAGGCTTTACTTTCACTGCAGCTTTTAATTTATACAAATACCGATAAATATTAACAAAGTCGCAATATGTCACCGAAAACTCCTCTTGCCGTCACCTTCGCTCCTGCGCCAGCTCCCATGATAACTATTGGGTTTTCTCCGTAACTCTCGGTATATATTTCAAAAATAGAATCCGAGCCTTTCAGCTGTCCAAGTGCCGAACTTGCAGGAACAGACACCAGTTTCACATCCAAAATCCCTTTATCTTGGCTCAAATCTCCATGTAAATCCCCCACATAGCGAAGCACATGATTTGGCTCTTGATTTTCTTTAATATACTGATATTCAGCATCCAACTCTCCCAATCTAGAAATAAACTCATCTTTGTCTATTCCTTCTAAATTCTCTGGGATAAGGTTTTGGATATTGATATCGCTAAATTCATTGATTAAATCTAATTCTCTCGCCAAAATAAGCAGTTTTCTAGCCACATCATTTCCGCTCAAATCCTCACGAGGGTCAGGCTCTGTAAATCCTTTATCCATCGCTTCTTTAACAATGGTAGAAAACTTCTCATCGCGCACCGAAAAATTATTAAAAATATAACTGAGCGACCCCGAAAACACCCCTTTTATTCTTGTGATATTTTCTCCTGAAAGGTGCAGCAGCTTGATAGTGTCTATCAGCGGCAATCCTGCGCCCACATTGGTTTCATAGAGGTATCTTTTCTTGTTTTTGTCCAAGGTTTTTCGCAGATTTCTGTACTCTTGTATCGGTAAAGTATTGAAAATCTTATTAGAAGAAACAATGTCAAAACCATTTTCCACGAAAGTTGGATAATTCTTTACAAAATCCTTACTCGCCGTATTATCCACTAAAACCAAGTTTTCAAACTGATTTTCTTTTACAAACTGAAACAAATCCTGCAAAGTGTTTTCCGCACTGCCAAAAAGCACTTTTTGTCGCCAGTCACTACCAAAGCCACCTTTATTGAACACTATATTTTTAGAATTCGCTATCGCGATGATTTTCAAATGAATACGCTTTCTATTCTGAATATCATATGAAGAATCTAGAATCTGCTCTATCAGCGTACTGCCTACATTTCCATGCCCTACCAGCACCAAATGCACAGTTTTCACCTTCCCAAAAATCTCGGTTTCTACAATATTTTTTACCTTATCTATCTGATTATCAGAAACTACCAAATTAACTCTTCCTGCTGACGCCACCTGATTGAGAAGCAGAGGGAATATTTTATTTTTTTGTAATTCCGAAAGGATTTTTTGGAAATTATCCGTTACCAAACCTATAACAGCCAGATTATCAATACTATAAATCTGACTAACGATTCCGCTTTTCAGTTCCTTATCAAATTCTTTTCTAAGGCTTTCCACCGCTGTTTCTGCCTGATGCTCGTCCACCAAAACAGAAATTCCGTTTTCTATCGCCTGCTGAGAAATCACCCCTACGCTGACTCCCGCTCCTTGTAAAGCATTAAAAATACGAGAATCTATCCCTATCTGCCCCAAAAAATCTCTCCCTTCGAAATTAACTATCGCTTTATTTTTGTAAATCGTGATTACATTATTCTCTTCCATATTATATCGTGTTGATTTTTATATAATTTTACCTAAAATTTCGTTTAACTGTTCATATTCCATCAAAAAAGCATCATGCCCGTGGATGGATTTTATCTCGTGATGATACACATCTTTACCATTATTTTTCAGAAAATCATAAGAATTTTTAATCTCAAAAGCAGGATAATGTAAATCCGAATCCACTCCTATGAGATGTATTTCTGAATTGATTTTAAGCAAATCTTCTTCCTTGGCATCAATGGTTTTAAGAAGCTGATTCATAAGTCGATACGCCTTTATATCAAACCTATTATCTAGAGCCGTTCCATGATAATTGAGCCAGTCGTGAGATTTTAGAATATTCTTCTGTTCGTCCTGCTCCCTCCTGAATCTCTGGTTAAGAGACTCTGGCGTACGATAGTTGAGCATCGCATGAATACGGGCTTTTTCGAGTGGTTTGTCTTCGCTTTCGAGCAGAAATTCCTGCACCAGACACTGTGAATGCAGCCAGTCCGTTGTCTTATAATCCGTAGCCACAGGAATGAATTTTTTAGCCAAATGAGGTGCTTCG
>CAUSFO010000031.1:0-19005 GCA_963530895.1 uncultured Flavobacteriaceae bacterium
GCTTTGTATATGAGGGTACATTCAGGCAAGCAGTGGTTTACAAAGGGCGTTCGCGCGACACCGCTTGGTTTGCTATGATAGACAAGGAATGGGAAGCTAACAAACGCGCTCTTGAGCAATGGCTCTCCCCTGAGAATTTCGACTCGCAGGGTAAGCAACAGAAGTCTTTGAAGATGTTGAGAGAGTTAGTAAATAGATGAAGTTAAAAAGTAAGAAGAATATACAAACCTTAGGCAAGCACTTGGAAGTTTACCTTTCTTTAGATGCTTTATTCACAGAAGAATAACGTTGGCTTACGGCGCATTTTGTTCCGCTTATTAGTATTGATTTGGTAGAATTAAACAAAGAATGGATAGGTCAAACCTTATAAGATTATGGGGTGATTACTATTTTATCAATCTGTAGACTAAATAGGGTAGTATTGTTGATTCAGATTGTTAATGAGTTGTTTTTATAGTTTCAAAAAAGTATTAAATCTGTGCGATTTTAAATATCGTTACTAATTGTATTTCACTACTTTCGCAGGAGAAATTCTACTGATGAGGTAGCTGGGTACGATTAGCGATATGGCAGAAACTACCAATATTCCCAGCGAAAGAGCAAGGATGTAGCCTAAATTCAAATCCACTGGCACGGTGCTGATATAGTATTCTTTTGGATTAAGTTTAATGATACCAAAATATTTCTGTATCAATAGCAAACCTATGCCGATCAGATTTCCTACAATCAGCCCAGGGATGATGATGAGCAGGGTGTAGTTGATGAATATCGCACGAATTTGGTTGTTGTCCGCGCCTAAGGTTTTCAGCACACCGATGGAGTTGGTTCTTTCAATAATCAAAATCAGCAGCACCATGATGATGTTGATAACCACTACTACCAGCATAATGCCCAAAATTACAGAGATATTCGTGTCAAAAATTTCTAACCATTGGAGGATTTGAGGGTATTTGTCAGTAGTTTTTTCTGTATAGTTTTTGTAGCCGATGATTTTTTCTACTTGTGGGAAAACAGCATCTGTTTTATCAAAATCTTTTAGGAAAATATCCACACCGCCGATGTCGGTTTTTCCCATATTCTGGATTTTTCGGACATGGTTGATATCACCAATGACGAACAGTTCATCGATGAGTTTGATATCAGTATTGTAGATGCCTTTTACTACGAATTTTCTATAAATCGGTTTTTGGTCTTCTTTGGAGAAAACAGCTGTGATACTGTCATTTACTTTCAGGTGCAGTCCTTTGGCGATTTGCTCAGAAAGCATAATGTCATTATTGTATCCTTTTTCTGTATAATCAGGGATTTCGCCTGAAGTGATGAATTTTTGGAAACGATTTTTGTCAAAATCCTTGCCCACGCCTTTTAGGATAATTCCAGCAAAATTCTCTTTGGTTCTGA
This sequence comes from uncultured Flavobacteriaceae bacterium, assembly GCA_963530895.1. Lineage (GTDB taxonomy): Bacteria > Bacteroidota > Bacteroidia > Flavobacteriales > Weeksellaceae > JABCPE02. The sequence goes on from CAUSFO010000031.1 coordinate 1,402, forward strand.
GAATTCCGCTGAGAGAGGCGTAGGATTGTGCCGTTTCTACTTCGGGTATTTTTTTTAGTTCCTTTAAGTCAAAATTTTCTTGGTCTAAAACTGAAGAATTATAGGAAGTGTTTGATTTCGTGGATTTTATGGAAATATGTCCGCTGAAATCACCCATCTTGTTTTTGATGGCTTTTTTAGAGCCGAGTCCTGTGGATATGGTAATCAGTGAAACTACTATCCCTAGGGCAACGGACAGTCTTCCGATGAAAATAATTATGCGTGAAAGATTATTTTTATTATCTTTGGAGAACGCAATTTTTTTAGAAAAATAAATAGGAAACTTCAAAATAATGAATTTAAGAGCCAAAAGTAAAAATTTTGTATTGATTATACTAATGCTTTTTGTAAATAATCAATTTTTTAATGCACAAAAATCTAAAAACTCAGAAGATGAAGAGTTTGTAACAGGCGCAGACCAGCCAGAAAAATACCTGTCGCTGCTAAAAGGGAAATCCGTGGGAGTGGTGACCAATCAGACAGGGCTGGTGACCATCAATAAGAAAAAACAAAGCATCGTAGACTTTTTGAAAGAAAATGGAGTAGCCGTGAAAAGGGTTTTTGCTCCTGAACACGGTTTTCGTGGAGTGGCAGATGCTGGAGAAGTTGTGAAAAATGGAGTAGATACCAAGACAGGTATTTCAATAGTTTCCCTTTATGCAAATACTAAAAAACCTACGCCAGCCCATATGAAGGATTTGGATGTTATTTTGTTTGATATTCAGGATGTGGGAGTTAGGTTTTATACCTATATATCTACGCTTGCTTATGTAATGGAGGCGGGAGCGGAAAACGGCGTGGAAATCATCGTTTTGGATAGACCCAATCCGCATGACGGCTATACAGACGGGCCAGTGCTGAGAAAAGAATGGACTTCTTTTGTGGGGCTTCATCCAGTGCCTGTGGTCTACGGACTTACCATAGGAGAGTATGGAAAAATGGTAAACGGCGAAAAATGGCTTAAAAATAAAGTTCAGGCGAAATATACACTCATAAAAATGAAAGGCTACCACAAGAAAAACCGCTATCCACTTCTGGAAAAGCCGTCGCCTAACTTGCCAAATGACAAAGCTATAAATCTTTACCCAAGTTTGTGCTTCTTCGAAGGAGCGGAAGTTTCCGTAGGGCGTGGGACGGATATTCCTTTCCAAATCTATGGTTCGCCTTGGATTAAGAATATGAAATATGAATTCACACCGAAGCCAAGTTTTGGTTCTAAAAATCCGTTTCTAAACGGTCAGCTGTGCTATGGCGAGGATCTGAGAAATTATGACAAAGACCTGCGCGAGCTTAGTTTGGAATGGGTGATAAAGGCTTATAAAAACTATAAAAATCCACAAAAATCATTTTTCCTAAAAGATGCAAAGGGCAAATATTGGTTTGATACCTTGGCAGGAACGGATGAACTCAGAAAGCAGATAATAGCAGGAAAATCCGAAGCAGAAATCCGACAAACATGGCAAAAAGGACTTTCTGATTTTGAAAAGATAAGAACTAAATATGTAGTGTATCAAGATTAGGAGCGGATGTTTTTGGATGTATTGTTCCCAAATCGTTGTTTGGAGTGTGATAATATCATTTCCAAAGATGAAATTGTCTGCGTGAAATGTTTGGATAAAATACATTTCACGCATTGGGATTTTGGAGAAAATCTTCTGAAAAGAAAGGCAGAAAGCCTGTTTCCTTTGGAAGCGGCTTATGCTCTTATGTATTTTGATAAAAAGGGACTTTCTCGGGAACTCATCCACCAGCTGAAATACCGAAATCAGGAAAAAATTGGCGGAATTTTAGCGAAATGGGTAGTGGAAAATCTTAGTTTTAAAGGAGAAAAACCAGATTTGCTGGTCAGTGTTCCGCTTCACCCAAAGAAACTTAAAGAGCGGGGATACAATCAGTTACATCTTTTTACGGAGGTTTTGTCCTCTGAATGTGGGATTCCGTTTGACCATGATTTACTTAAAAGAAATAGCCACAGCAAAGCCCAAGCTCAAAAAGACAAATCCCACAGGGAAGAAACTAAATATGATTTTTCTCTTACGAAAGAAATTGAAAATCAACATGTTCTGTTGATAGATGATGTGTTTACTACAGGGAACACGATGAGCGCCATCGCTTGGGAATTTCTTAAAAATAAGAAAAACAAGGTGAGTATATTAGTGATGGCGGTGGAGATTTAGCGATTTGATGAATTTTTCCAAAGGCTTTGGGAAGGATTTTTGGTCAAAATCTTTTAAATCTAATATTTCTAAATTGTTTTCCTTTTTGAAAGTTTGGAATAAAATGATGTCACTCAGTGTAATGCTGTAAATCTTGATATTAAGGTTTTTGTGGGTTAGTTTGTGGGAAATTTCCTCTTCTTTTACGATGAGTTTTTCTAAAAATACATTGATTTTATCAGGGAAATCGTAGAGTTTTTTCCAAATAGAGCTGTCATCTCGCTGTTTGATAAGAAAAGAATTTTCATATCGGACGAAATAATAGATGAGGTTCATGTCTTCGGGTTTGATTTTCTTTGTTTTTACAGGAAAATCGGCAGTTTTTCCGAGCTGAAAAGACAAGCAATCTGCATGAACTGGGCAGATATCACAGGAAGGATTTTTAGGTTTGCAGATATTTGCCCCCAGATCCATTATCGCTTGATTAAAATCGCCAAAATCTCTGTCTGGCATTATCAAAAGGGCTAATTCCGAGAAATAATCATGAGCTTTTGTCTTTGAAATATCAAAATCATCAGCGAAAATTCTGGATAAAACGCGGTAAAAATTACCATCTACGGCGGGTCTTTTTTCGTTGAAACAAATGCTGGAAATAGCAGCAGCAGTGTATTTTCCGATGCCTTTTAGTTTTAAAATTTCGTGGTAATTGTTTGGGAAAACACCTTGATAATCCTGCATGATTTGCTGTGCGGCTTTGTGCAGATTAATCGCTCTGGAATAATAGCCCAGCCCTTTCCAGTAGAGGAGGACTTCGTCTATATCGGCTTTGGCGAGAGATTCTATATCTTTAAATCTGTTGGTGAAATTTATATAATATTCCAATCCCTGCTCCACACGGGTCTGCTGGAGAATAATCTCTGAAATCCACACATTATATGGATTTTGGGTGGTTCTCCAAGGTAATATTCTTGCATTTTGGCTGTACCAGAGCAGTAATTTTTGACCAATGTAAAGAAAATCAGAATTTTGTTGAATTGTTTTCAAAATTTTTTATATATTTGCACACCAAAAATAAAAACAAAAAAGGAAATGACAAAGGCAGAATTAGTAAATGCAATTGCAAATAAGTTAGGAACTGAGAAAAATGAAACTCAGAGAATCATAGAGGCGTTTATGCAGGAGATAAGAACGACTATGTATAATGGTGATAATGTGTATCTTAGAGGTTTTGGATCTTTCATTATCAAAACAAGAGCAGCAAAAACAGGTAGAAATATCTCTAAAAATACTGCAATCCAGATTCCTGCACATAATATACCAGCATTTAAGCCTTCTAAAACTTTCGTAGAAAAGGTAAAATCAAAAGTAAAAGTAAAATAAATATAATTCACTGAGTAATAACAGAATAAAAACATTAAAGCTATGCCAAGCGGAAAGAAAAGAAAGAGACATAAGGTGGCTACCCACAAGAGAAAAAAGAGAAGAAGACTAAACAGACATAAGAAGAAAAAATAGTCTTCAGTAGGAAAACATAAGAATATAGTTGGTGTTTTTATTTTTGAAAATGGAGCCGACTATATTTTTGTTTATTTTAGTAAAAGAAAAGTATTATTAGAAAGCCAAAAAAATGAAGAAAGAGTTAATTATATCATATGAAGAAGAGGCTTCTAAAATTGCTCTAATAGAAGATGGAAGACTCTTCGAACTCCATACGGAGGAACAAGATAGTGAGTATGTAGTAGGGGATTTGTTCGTTGGTAAAGTAAAAAAACTAGCACCGAACCTGAATGCGGCTTTTGTCAATATAGGCTCTGATAAGGATGCCTTTTTGCATTATCAGGATTTGGGACCAGAGTTTAGAACTTACCAAAACCTATTAAAAGGGATTTTGAATAAAAAAATCCAGTCACCAAGCTTAAAATCCTTCCCAATAGAGGAAGAGATAGATAAGAACGGAATGATAGACAAGGTCTTATCTGTGGGTGATGAAGTCCTACTGCAAATCACAAAAGAGCCTATTTCCACAAAAGGGGCAAGGGTATCTACACAAATCTCCTTGACAGGGAGGTATTTGGTTTTAATTCCTTTTGACCAAAAAATATCGGTATCGAAAAAAATAAAGGATAGCCAAGAAAAAACAAGGCTGAAAACTTTGATAGAAAGTATAAAGCCAGAAGGTTTTGGGGTGATTATCAGAACCGTAGCAGAAAATAAAAAGGTGGCTGAGCTTCATAATGACATGAACCAGCTGATAGAGAAATGGAATATTTGTTTCAGAAATATCCAAAAAAATAAAACACCTTGTAAAGTCCTTAGTGAGGAAGATAGGGCTTCTGCTATTTTGAGGGATAATTTTAACCAAGACTTTGTAAGTATCATTTGTGATGATGAACAAATGGTAAATGACATGCGAAATTATCTAGAAGTAATCGCTCCTGAAAGTAAAAATATAGTTCAGTATTATGACTCTCATATTCCTCTTTTGGAATATTATAATGTAGAAAAACAGCTGAAACAGTCTTTTGGGAAACATGTGAATATTCCAGGTTCCAAAGGAGCTTATCTAGTAATAGAGCACACGGAGGCTCTCCATGTCATAGATGTGAATTCGGGTAATAATATATCATTAGGAAATCAAGCTAATAAGAGCCATGCTCTAAATGTAAATAAAATCGCAGCAACAGAGATAGCCAGACAGCTTAGACTGCGAGATATGGGCGGGATAATAGTGGTGGATTTCATAGATATGAGCAATACCGACCATCGTAAAGAACTTTATGACCATCTGAAAGAGGAGATGAAGAGAGATAAAGCAAGGCATAAAATCCTCCCTCCGAGTAAATTTGGTCTGATACAAATAACAAGACAAAGGGTTCGCCCAGAAAAAATAATAGATACCAAAGAAGAAAACCCTAACGAAATAGGCGAAATAAGTGCTCCGATAGTGATAGTAGAGCAGATGGAAGAAGCCATAAAAAACCACTTGATACATGAGAAAAGCAGATTGTATCTCCATGTTCATCCTTTTGTAGAGGCCTACCTTACCAAAGGAATTTTTACAAGCATCAGAATGAAATGGTTGTTTAGATACAATAAGTGGGTGACCATTATACCAAGAGACTCTTATAAATATTTAGAGTACAGATTGTATAATGAAGAGAAAAAAGAACTGATGAATCATTCTTATTAAAGAAAAAAAAGCAATCCAAATTTGGATTGCTTTTTTATAAACTATTATTAGAATTACTTAACATTAGGAACGATAAAGGTGTATTCTTTATCTATTGTAACATCGTTAGCATCTTGTAATTTTACTTTTGCAACTAGATTTCTTCCATCCATAATAGCAGAAGTAAGAATAAATCTAGGCTGTGTCAAATAAATATCAATATAGCCAACACTCTGTCCTGAAATAGTCCTATATAAAGAACTTTGACCATCTATAGACAGTGTTACACTAGGTTTTGATATTAGAGATATAGAAATAAGTTTATGCCAATTATTATCAAAGAAACCTTTTAAATGTTGAGTCAAATCCGTTTTACTAGGATTTGAGTCCATTACATTTTTTACTTTACTTCTAAAATCAAAATTGTGCCCAATTGCCAAATCATCAGCAAGGTTTTTCAGTGTTTTGAAACCTTCTACATTTTTATGAATTTCAAAAGTGTTTTTAGAACTATCCAATATTTTCTTATCGGTGATTTTTATGCTTAGACTTAGGGAGTTGTTGTTATCGCTTTTATCCTTTGAATCGGCAACATAATCTATTTGATATCTTTGACTATCGTAGCTGAATAGACTTCCTATTCCTATCGGTAAGGATTCGTAGATACCACGCATGTATTTAGAGGATACATAGCTGTTGTCAGTGGTAAATTGTTTGTTGTAAAAATCTCTAGCATCAAATTTTAATGTACTTTTTGTAGAACTTTTGATGCCTTTATACATAGTGTAGAAAGAGATATATTGTTTATCGTATGTAATATCTTCGATAGTCAAATAACTCAAATTATCATCTTTCAGAGTGTAGTATTTTTGGTCAGTTGTAAGGGTTGTGAATTTCACAGAATTTTTTAGTGCTGCACTTACATTAGCAGGATTGTTGTAAAGGTCTGCAATGTCAATAGCGCTTATATAGTCCACACCAGTTTTCCATTCTTGTGCATATGTTCTTCTTCCTATTTGCTCATCACTAGGCTTTTCATTGGTAGGTGTAGAAGGCGTTGTAGGGTTGGATGGTTGTGTATTTCCAGGTGTATTAGGATTGATTACATCTTCATCTCTGCTACCACCACAATTGGTTAATAATGCTCCTGCTATCAATAGGAATGGGATTAATCTTCTATTCATATTTAAAATAATTTGGCGCAAAAGTATGAAAAATTGGCGATAGTTAATAAATGATAGAAAAAATCCTTATTTTTGCTCCCTATGAAGAGATGGTACTTTTATCCCTTTTCACTAATCTACGACTTGATAACCACTTGTAGAAATTGGCTTTATGACAAGGGACTTTTTAAGTCTACTAAGTTTCAGACGCCTATCATCGGAGTGGGAAATTTGTCTGTGGGCGGCTCTGGGAAATCTCCCATGGTGATGCATCTCATGGGACTTCTTTTGGATGATTACGAGGCAGGTGTGCTCTCTCGTGGGTATGGAAGGAAGACCCAAGGCTACTATATGGTAAATTATGATAGTAATTTTCGTATGGTGGGCGATGAGGCTATGCAGCTTTTCCAAAGATTTAAAAACCGAATAGCCATAGGAGTCTGCGAAAATAGAGTAGTGGGAGCGGAGCGGCTGATAGAGGAGGCTGGCCTGCAAGCGTTGGTCTTGGATGACAGCTATCAGCATCGTGCCATTCAGGCAGGGTTTAATATTTTATTGACCGATTATAGTGACCCGTATTTCTCTGATTATCTGCTTCCTGCGGGAAGTCTTCGTGAGTCCAGAGCGGGAGCAGACAGGGCGGATATCATCATGGTTACCAAATGTCCCAAAGACCTTACCGAGGAGAAAAAATTCTATTTTATTTCTAAAATTAAGCCTAAAAAACATCAAAAAGTATTTTTCTCGTCCATTGATTATGATGAAGAAATCACTTCCACAAAAGTGAAAATGCCCGTAAAAATGCTGGATCAATACGAGGTTCTACTGATAACAGGCATCGCCAATCCTTCTCAGCTGATAAAAGAAGTTTCAAGATACGCGGATAAAATCAAGCACTTGAGGTTTAGAGATCATTATTCCTTTAAAAAAGAAGATATAGACAAAATGCTCCAAGAGTATAAAAAACTCGGCGAGAAAAAACTAATCCTTACCACGGAAAAAGACTATGTAAGGCTGATGGATTTTGAGGAATTAACCGACAAATTGTTCTACTGGCCTATCAATGTACAGATAAATAATAAAGAAGAGTTTAATCAGATAATATTAAATTATGTTAGAGAAAATCAAGGAAACCGCGAGTTTTATTAAAGAAGTTATTAAGGACACGCCAGATTTTGCCATCGTTTTGGGTTCAGGTTTAGGAAAACTAAAAGACGAGGTGGAGCCTATCCATGTTTTTGAGTATAAGGATATTCCTAATTTTCCACAGACTACGGTAGTGGGGCACGGCGGGAAACTAATCTACGGAATACTGGAAGGCAAAAAAGTGCTGATGATGAGTGGTAGATTCCACTACTACGAAGGGCACACTATGGACAAGGTGACTTTTCCTTTCCGTGTTTTCCATCTTTTGGGGATTAAAAATTTAATTCTTTCTAATGCTTCTGGAGGAGTAAATCCTAACTTCCGAGTGGCAGATATCATGATAGTGAAAGACCATATCAACATGATGCCAGAGCATCCGCTTCGTGGGAAGAATATAGATGAATTAGGGCCGAGATTCGTGGATATGTCTGAGCCGTATAACAGAAAAATGATAGAAGTAGCGGAGCAGGTAGCGGAGCGAAACAGCATAAAAGTTCACAAAGGAGTATATGTAGCATTACAAGGGCCTACTTTTGAGACGCCAGCGGAGTATGGATTGGTTCGTTACATCGGTGGAGATGCTGTAGGAATGAGCACCGTGCCAGAAGTTATTGTGGCTAAACATATGGGAATGGACTGTTTCTGTATTTCCATTATCACTGATTTGGGTGGGCCAGAGATTGCCTTTGCGGTTTCACACGAAGAGGTGCTGAAAGCAGCTGATACAGCGATGCCGAGCGTTATTAAAATCGTGAAAGGATTGGTAAAAGAATACTAAAATTTAGTTCAAATTTCTTTTAACCAAAAGGATATAACACATAAAAGCAAAACCAATGCAATAAAGCATTGGTTTTTTTGTTTGGCTGAAATTTTTATCAAAATCCTAATAAATATCAGTAGTACAGCTTTGGTTTTTATTTTTATTGGTTCGTAAATTTGTAGTGGAAAAAGGATAACTAACAAACAGATTTTAACTATTTATTAACCGTTTCCAATGTTTAGACAGAGGAAACATAAAATTCAAAAAATTATGAAAAAAAGCAATTTATTTAGAGGAATGTTTCCTATCCTTGCGGTAGGAGTGATGGCTTTAGCAGGAACTTCACTTACTTCATGCAGCAGAAGTAGCGATGATGAGCAAGTAGTGCCACAGAAACCATCAGTTTCTGTTCAGGATGTTGTAGGAACATGGAAACTTACAAAATATGAGCAAAAAGATACTGATGGAGTCTATAAAACAGGAGCAGTTACTGCACTTTATAAAGTTTATACAGCAGATGGTACATATAAAAATTATCATGTTGCGGCTCCTAATGATCCAACAACTTTTGTAGGAGATGAAGGAAAATTTGAGCTAAAAGATGGTAAGATTTTTAATATTAGTAAAAATGCAGGTCCAGGTGACCCAGTTTTCAGTTTTAAGATTGAGGTTAATGGAAATACAATGATACAGACCAAAACAGATGACTCTGCAAGATACACTTTCACCAAACAATAATCCACTAAAACTAAAACAACAAACCAGCGAATATCATCGATATTCGCTGGTTTTAATTTACTATCAATTTTTTTGACAGCAAAAGTAAATATTTTCATTAAAAATCACCATTTTTGCAGATATTTTAAAAATAGATATGTCAGACTTAATTCAAGAAATACAGAAAAGAAAAACTTTTGGGATTATTTCCCACCCAGATGCTGGGAAAACCACTCTTACCGAGAAACTCCTTCTCTTCGGAGGGGCTATTCAGGAGGCTGGAGCGGTAAAATCTAATAAAATAAAGAAAGGTGCAACTTCTGACTTTATGGAAATAGAGCGCCAGAGAGGGATTTCTGTAGCGACTTCCGTTTTGGCTTTTAACTATAAAGGGCATAAAATCAACATCCTTGATACTCCTGGGCATAAGGATTTTGCGGAAGATACCTACCGAACGCTTACTGCCGTGGACTCTGTAATCGTGGTGATAGATGTCGCAAAAGGGGTGGAGGAGCAGACCGAAAAACTCGTGCAGGTATGCCGTATGAGAAACATCCCGATGATAGTTTTCATCAATAAACTGGACAGAGAGGGGAAAGATGCCTTTGACCTGCTGGATGAAGTGGAGCAGAAACTTGGGCTTTCTGTGGTTCCACTTTCGCTGCCTATCGGTATGGGGGCTGATTTTCAGGGGATTTATAACATCTGGGAGAATAATATCCAGTTGTTTTTAGAAGAAAAGAAACAAAAAGTAGGTGAGAGCATTACCTTTAATGATATTAACGATGCTGCGATAGACGAAGCCGTAGGTGAAAAGGCAGCCAATACTCTGAGAGATGAGCTGGAGCTGGTGGAATCGGTTTATCCTAAATTCAGCAGGGAAGATTACATGGCAGGAACGCAGCAGCCTGTGTTCTTTGGTTCGGCGCTGAATAATTTTGGGGTGAGGGAACTGCTGGATGCTTTCATTGACATTGCTCCAAATCCTCAGCCAAAACAGGCAGACAGCAGAATCGTGAAGCCAGAGGAACAAAATTTCACAGGTTTTGTGTTTAAAATTCATGCCAATATGGATCCTAAACACCGCGACAGGCTTGCCTTTGTGAAAATCGTTTCTGGTGTGTTCAAAAGAAACGAAAACTACCTGCTCGTAAGGGAAGGCAAGAAAATGAAATTCTCTTCTCCGAATGCTTTCTTTGCCGATAAAAAGGAAGTAGTAGATGAGTCTTTCCCTGGGGATATTGTCGGGCTGCATGATACGGGTAATTTCCGTATCGGGGACACGCTCACGGCTGGGGAAAAGCTGAACTTTAAAGGAATTCCGAGTTTCTCTCCTGAGCATTTCCGTTTTATTAACAATGATGACCCGCTAAAAGCGAAACAACTTGCAAAAGGTATAGACCAGCTGATGGACGAGGGTGTAGCACAGCTTTTCACACTGGAGATGAACGGAAGAAAGATTATCGGAACGGTGGGAGCGCTGCAATACGAAGTTATCCAATACAGACTGGAGCACGAGTATGGCGCAAAATGCACCTACGAGCCGATTTCTATTCATAAGGCGTGCTGGGTAGAGGCTGATGAAAAATCCGAAGAGTTCAAAGAATTTGCAAGGCTGAAACAGCGCTTTTTAGCGAGAGATAAATATAATCAACTGGTATTTTTAGCAGATTCAGCATTCACTATCACGATGACACAGGAGAAATTCCCAAATGTGAAACTCCATTTCATTAGTGAATTTAATGATTAAAGAACAATGATTAAACGAACCATCATACATTTGCTTCTTCGTATTTTGCTAGTTCCCGCTGTTCCGTTTTTTACAACGATTTATATGTTTCACGGGTTAGAAAATGACAGGCACGGGATTAAATTGATGGTTGTTATATTTGTAACTATCTTGTTCACTATTTTGTATTTATTCATAGAGAGCATAGTGTTCTTTATTAGAGATGATTATAAGTCGTTTAAGTTAAATGTTATATTGTTTATAATCATTGCATTGGCATTATTGTATTGCTATTGTTTTGTTTTATGAAAAACATTTAGAAAAATTAATAAAGTTTTACATTAATGAAAATCAATAAAATAACAATAAAAAAACTCCCTTCATATGAGGGAGTTTTTTGTTTTTATAATCCGCTTACGATGTAGTCTTTCGGGTAGCGGACTTTGTAGCTTACCCTTAGTTTCTTGGTTTCGGAAGGAGAGAGTTTTATGTTCCATGTAAGGAAACCTTTTTCGTCATCCTTCGCGGCACCGCTTTTGTCCAGCACTTCTATTTTTACGGCTTCATTGTTGCTCAGCGGGAAACGGTCTTTGACTTCCATGCTGATTTGTTCTTTCTTGTTGTTTTTGATGATTAAATCATATGTAACCACCTTTTCACGGTAAGAAGAGAGGAATTTCTCGCCGGATTTATCTTGGACATCTTCTCTTCTGATGCTGATTTTCGGGTCGTTGCCCAGCGTGATGTTCATCTCATTGTTGGTTTGGTCTGGGCTGACGCGTGTCTCACCGATATACATGTTCTCAAAGATGACACTCGCAGGCGCAGAAACCAAATGATACTTGCTGAAATCCTTTACCTTCGCTAAAAGATAAGCTTCTCTCCTGTAATTAGGCGCAGTGAAGTATTGATAATCGGCAGGGATTTTCTGCTGATAAAGACTGATGAGGTGGTCTTCGTTATTGGACAAGATATCGTAAGGAATGTCTATATCATAGCTGGTATTTAGCTCATTTGCATTGACATTAAACCCAGCGTAGCCTACAGCTACACCTTCGACACGACCTTCTAAAGCATTGGATTGAAAATCATCATACTTTTCTGCATTTACACTTCCCATTCCTCTGATTCTTATGGCAGCAGATTTGTCGGCAATTTTTTCTTCCCTTAGGATTTCTCTTTCTTTCGGGCTTTGTGCATAGATGAACCAAGGGCTTACCGTAGGAGCATAATTGTTTCTGGAAGAATTTCCATTGATAAGGGTAAGTTTTACGCCTTTCCAGTCTAGTCCTGTATTTTGTTTTACAATCGCCTTGAAGGTTACATCCAGCGGAGCAGAGATTTTCTCAGCCTTTATCTCGTAGTAAGGTTTCCAAGAAACATTGTCTGTAAGATAGTTGATATTCAGTTTGATATTTCCAGCCGTAGGAGACATTAGTTTTAGGACGATTACGCCATCTGCAAACTCTTCTGCTTCTTTCTGTTCTTTGGTTTTTAGGCTGCTTTTCAGTCGGGAAAGTTTTTTACTGAGGTCATCGCCTTTCGTTTTGAGGGAAACGAGTTTGTTTTCCAGCTCTATTCTCTTGTTGGTGTAGAACTCGGTCAGCTGTGTCAGCTGTGCAACATTGGAGGAGTTGCTTCCCACCAGCACAGTTTGGTTTTTATCCAAAAGTTCTACAGCTTTCTTGTTGGCATCCAGCTCTATTCGGTTTTTAGAGATGAGGTTTTCCACGATTTTGATGCTGTCATTCACTTTTTTAATTTGTGGATTGGTAGTATCCATTTTAAAATCTGTGGAATAATCATTGGTAAACTGCGAGGAAAGAATAGAAATGTTCTTGCTGTTTACGCCGATTTGGATGGTTTTTTCGTTAATCTCCTCCGAAATGTTGCCAATCACTATTTCGGAAATTCCCGAAGGAACACTGAAACTTACTGTGTTTTGCAGTTCTGCGGAGTTTCTGTACACTTTCACGGCAGTTACTTTTGCCTTTGTGTAAATGGGTTTTTGTGCGAAAAATAAATTTGCTGAAAGCAAAAATAGAAGCGCAAATAAAGAATGTCTTTTCATAATTAAATAAATTTGTTGATGCTAATTTAAGAAAAAAATAATTCACAAAGTCCGTATTCTCAAATAATTTTGGGAGTTTTGGTTTTTAAAATGTATTTTTGTCCGAAATTTATACAAACATGGAATTGATACACCGCAACTTACTGATAGGAATTCATGATGCATTGGAGGAGACTTTTTTTCAGGATAAAAAATATGCTGATAAGGTTTTGGAGCGATTACTAAAAGCTCATAAAAAATGGGGAAGTGCCGACAGGCAGGTGGTTTCGGAGATATTCTATGATATAGTTCGCTGGAAAAAACGCCTAGAATACTATATGGGCGAGGGGACAAAGCCGTCTAATATCTACAATTTGATTTTGGCCTATCTTCTTTGGAAAAAGGTGAAATACAAGAAATTTGATGAATTTGATGGAATAAAAACAGGCGGAATTTTGTCTAAATTGGACAAAAAAACATTTCCTACCAAAGCCATAGAACACTCTGTGCCAGACTGGCTGGCAGGTTTGTTTGAAAAAGAGCTGGGAGCAAAATGGGAGAAAGAAATGTCCGCTCTCAATGAGCAGGCGCCTGTGATTTTGAGGGCAAATTCACTCAAAATTTCAGCAGAAAATCTTGTGGAAATTTTAAAAGAAGAGGGCGTAAATTCCTTTGTATTAAGAGGTTACCCAGATGCTGTCCAGCTGGAAGAAAAGAAAAATGTATTTTTGACATCGGCCTTTAAGGAAGGCTTTTTCGAGGTGCAGGATGCTTCATCACAAAAAATAGCCGAACTCTTGGATGTGAAAGAAGGAATGAGAGTGGTGGATGCCTGTGCGGGCGCAGGAGGGAAAACCCTTCATATCGCTGCTTTGATGAAGAATAAAGGGCAGATAATAGCATTAGATATCTATGAATGGAAACTTGCCGAGCTGAAACGAAGAGCAAAAAGGGCGGGAGCATTTAACATAGAAACCAGATTTATAGAAGATAATAAAGTCATCAAAAGACTTCACAACACGGCTGACAGGCTTCTGATAGATGCGCCATGCTCAGGGCTGGGAGTATTGAAAAGAAATCCTGACAGTAAGTGGAAAATAGATGAAGATTTCATCAACAGAATAAAAACCGAGCAGGAAAATATTCTGCAAAACTATTCTAAAATCCTGAAAAAAGGAGGAAAAATGGTCTATGCCACATGCTCCATTCTTCCATCTGAAAACGGAGAACAGGTCAGAAAATTCCTTTCCGAAAATACAGAATTTGTCCTCGTGAAGGAGGAAAATATCATGCCGAGTGATGGCTATGATGGTTTCTATATGGCGCTGATAGAGAGAAAATAAACTCCTATTCCTGCTTTGTAGAAAGCATTCTGTGGCTGAAAAATCCTAAAATACAGATAATAAGAATCATCACCGCCCAAAGCCAACCTTTGTCCTTGAATAAAGGTTCTTTGGTGGGTTTTTCCTTTTTAGGAAGTTTTTCCTCATCGGAGAGACTTGCATCAGATTTTGATAGTTTGAATACTTTGTCTTCTATCAGTTTCAAATCATATTCAGGAAGGGAAGATTTTTTATTTCCATAAAATAGAAAATAGTTTTCTTCATTTTTTGGTTTAAAATAGATAAAATATTTAGGCGAAACTGCATTGACAGATTTTACAGTAATAGGAGCATTGTCTTGATTTTCAATGATAATTTGGAAATCCTTTGCCCATATCACATTATTATTTGAAAATGAAAAATCTAAATCCTTTGCTCCGTAGTAAATGATTTTTCCGTAGTAAAAAGTTTCATAATTTTTCACCCAGCCTTTTTCTGTTTTTACGCTGTCTACCAGATATTTAATCTCTATAGGGCGCGAAAAAGCATCGTTTTTCTCTACATCCAGAATCAGTGAATAAACAGGGATTTTGTGAGGCAGAGAAAATGTGATGACAGAGTTTTTGTCTTTTGTGCTGTTGGTTTGTTTTATATTGTTGATTATCAGTTTGTTAAACTCTATTTTTGGAGTGAATTTCTCCTGCATAGAAGCTTTTTGTAAAACGGGAATTTCTTTGCTAGGAATGAAAATTCGGTAAAATTTATAATTGGTTTTTTCAAAAGCCAGCAGCTGAAAATTGTAATCAGTTTTGTTGTTTTTTATGGAAAGTATTCGGTAGTTTTCCAAGATAGAAAACCATTGTTTTTGGTCGTGGCTGCCTTCCAAGGTTATTTTCCAATCAAAATTTTGATTAGAAAAATGCAGGTCAATTTCCTCTATGTCCGCTGTGATGGGACTTTCCAGCGTAAAATAGTATCCTTTGGTAGTTTTGGTTTGGTTTAGGATTTTAAAGCCAATATATTCAGTAGTTTCATTTTCAAGGGAAGCAAATTGCGTTTTGGACAGCAAATACGGAACTTCCAGCGAATCTTTTCCTGAAAGCTTGTAAATCCTAATATCAGAAAAATTTTGGTTCAATTTTTCATACATCGGTAAGGGAATTTCTATCTTGTTCCACTCGGTGGCTGGATTAGGTTTTATGGCTCTTTTGAATGAAAAATCATTTTTCTGAGCAAATCCCAAAGCAGAAATTCCCAAGAAAATTAGTGAAAATATGGATTTAATTTTTAGTTTCATCACCGATTTTGTCTTTAAATTTATTGTATAAAAATGAAATGATAAGAAGTAGTAACCCTAAGATAATCAATACGATAGTTTTAGAAATTGTGCTGAGATTAGAGATGTCGTATAGGAATAATTTAGCCAAAGTGATACCGAACAGCACGAGGGCGAAAATTCTGAGGTGTTTCTTCTTCTTGTAAATTCCGAGGCTTACCAAAATAAGTGAATAAACGCTCCAAAGGATGCTTAGTCCTAGTTTGAAAATGTCCTGATAACCAGCGATATCCAGCCAAGTTACTAGTTCATTGCTCAAGAAATTAAGAATAGAAATATGAATCACCGCTTCTAGGAAAACATGGAATTTTGTATTTTCCAGTTGGGTTTTAGCATTTTTGAAAATCGCCCAAAGCGTAAAGCCAGCAGCCCCCCAGAGTAGATATCGCACCAAAATATAGTTGATACTAACATCAAAATACTTGCTATAATGCCAATTGATATAGGAATAGCGAAGATCTCCAAGTTCTCCCAGCCCGTAAGTCTGAGCAGCAAATAATACTAAAAGCCCGATAACAATGGATGAAACTCCTAAAATTTTGTTCTTGAATTTATAGAAATTCAGTAGAGCCATTCCTCCAAAGAATACTAGGGAGTAGTTAAGGAGATATATGTTTCTAAAAATGCCGATATCATTGTTGTAGTCATTGTATTCATCTCCTTTTTCACGGACAAGAACAGACGAACTTTCGTACCAATAATCAAAATAGTATGCAATCTCATTTCTAAAAGTAAGATATGCTGTCAATACTAATAAAGCTGGTAAATAGAAAGATTTTATAGCATTAAAAGGACTAAATTTTTCGCCTTCTGCGTCAGGGTATTTTCTCGAAAGATAAATAGCATAACTATATCCCAAAACAGCAAAAATACCTGTCAGGAAATTAATATTCCAGAAAGCATGAATATCTAAATCAACGGCATAACGATAACGAGACCAGTCTTCGAGAAAACTTAGAAAAGCAAGTCCAAGTATAGGGAGAGATATTTTTTCGTAAATGGATATTTTTTTTGTTTTTCCAAGCCAAAATAAAATAGTCCCTTGAGCTGTCCACATAAGTGTTACCCAGTTTCCATCCAGCTGAATTGGTATCGCAATCGTAATGAAAGTGAAAACCATCCCTAATGTGGAATAGAACAGGATAGAATCCGCAAGTTTTTTCGATTTGATAAAGAATAAAACAGCAAAATGAATAGCAGCATTAAACAAAGTAAATAACCCTAAATAGGAATCTAATATACTATGTCCATTAAAAATTCCATATCCAAAACCATAGTAAATAAATGAATTCAATAGAATGAGGATAATATTTACTTTATCCAATTTTTCTTTTGAAATGATATTGTTAAATAAAGAAACTCCATAGAAAACCAAGAAAAATGCTGTAGCAAAGCCTATTCCCAGCGCTTCATATCCTTGCAGACCTGAATCAAAAGATTTATCTGCAAACCAAGAGCTATATATCATCCAAGTGAAAAAGAAAGCGCTGTAATGTAATGATTTCCAGTCTTTTTTTATAGAAATAAATAAAATCCCAAGGTTGATTATGAGCATATAACTGAACAAAATATCCACTCTTCCAGAGCCTGATGAAAGAAGGAATGGAACAGCATAAGCCCCTATAAGCCCAATGTGAGCAATCACCACACGGTTGTATTTTATCGCAGTAAATACGGTAAAAGCTGTGAATATCAGCATCATCACAAAAGCTAAAGCCTGCGGAATGAGGTCATAAAAACTATACGCAAAATAGGTGATAAAATAGAAAATAGAGATAGCTCCACTCACCAAAACTGCGCTGTATCCCTCAAATTTAGGTTTTAGTTTGATTCCAAAACCAAGCAGTCCGATTCCCATCAGGTATCCAAGTATAATTCGTGTAAGAGGGCTGATAAGTTCATTTTCGATAGAATATTTAGCACCGATGGCAACACCGATTACCACAATCAGAATCCCGATTTTGTTAATCCAGCTTTCTCCTATAATCTTCTCTAAATCAGATGGTTGTTTAGGAAG
>CAUSFO010000032.1:0-18694 GCA_963530895.1 uncultured Flavobacteriaceae bacterium
TTGCATTGGCTTTCACTTCTATTTCCCTGCACGGACAGGAGAAAATACAGCAGGTAGAAGTCCATATATTTGGGGGAATGGCTCTTTATTCAAGCCATTACACCATCAATTTTCTATACAAAGAATTTGAAGCAAAACAAGTTATGGGAGAACCAGCAGAGCTCCCAAAGAAAATTTTACAGCTAAATCCACCTGATAAATGGAGGGTTTTCACAAAGAAAATAAATCTGGATAAATTCAAAAAACTGAGAGATGGTCCCAGCGAACAGGCTGTTGATGGGCAGGACGAGGTCATTATCATCAAAACTGATAAGAAGACTTATAGAAAGATGAATGCTTACGGCAATAACCATGATAGGGAAGTTTGGTATGATTTACTACAAATCATCGCAAAGGAATTTGGAAAGAAAGGCATTTATGAATAAATAAACAATTTTATGAAAAAGTTTTTCTTTATTTTCGTTTTGTATTGGCTTCATTCTTGTAATGGAACAGAGAAAGCAATGGCCACCAGCCCAGACACTCAGAAAACTAGCATTTCTGAAAAACAAAATGCTGAGAAAATAGAAAGGATAATTTATTCTCAAACAGGAGGAGATACAGGTGGTAAAAGTGTATATTTAGTGATAACCAAAGATTCTATTATTTATCGTCTTACAGAAGGTGTAACTGATGAAAAAACCATAGCAAATTTGTCATTAAACAACAATAATAAAGACTGGGAGGCGTTCATTGATAAAATTGATTTAGAGGATTTTGAAAAGGGAAAACCTAGCAAAGAACTGATAATGGATCTCCCTACCACAAAAATCATAATAAAAACAGATAAAAAAGAATATTCTAAAACTAATATTCAAAACAATAAAACTTGGGATTACATTACAAAACAAGTCATAGACATAAAATACTCAAAATTATATAATCATTTAAATTTAGAAAAATGAAAAAAACAGCACTTTATAACAAACATGTAGAACTCGGCGCTAAAATGGTACCTTTCGCTGGTTTTGATATGCCTGTCCAGTATGCTGGCGTAACGGAAGAACATTTCGCTGTAAGAGAAAAAGCAGGAATGTTTGATGTATCACACATGGGACAGTTCATCATAGAAGGTGCAGGCGCAAAAGACCTTCTGCAATATGTAACTACCAACGACCTAAATACGCTGACTGACGGAAAAGCCCAGTATTCCTGCCTTCCGAACGGACAAGGAGGAATAGTGGATGACCTCATCATCTACAAAATGGCGGACGAAGTATATTTCGTGGTGGTCAATGCTTCTAACATTGAAAAAGACTGGAATCATATTTCCAAATTCAATGAAAAATTCGGAGCAAAAATGACCAACATTTCCGATGAAACTTCTCTAATCGCTATCCAAGGGCCTTTGGCAACGCAGATTTTGCAAAAGCTAACCAGCACTAATCTTTCCGAAATCCCTTATTATCATTTCACTATTGGAACGGTGGATGGCGTGCAAGATGTAATCATCTCAAACACAGGCTACACAGGAAGCGGCGGATTTGAGATTTATTTTAAAAGTGAAATTTCCGAGCAACTCTGGAACGCCCTCACAGAAGCGGGAAAAGAGGAAGGCCTCATGCCATGCGGGCTGGCAGCAAGAGATACACTGAGATTAGAAAAAGGATTCTGTCTCTATGGCAATGATATTGATGATTCTACTTCTCCGCTGGAAGCAGGTTTGGGCTGGATTACGAAACTTGGAAAAGGCGATTTCGTGGATGCTGAATTTTTCAAAAAACAAAAAGAAGAAGGCGTTTCCCGCAAGTTAGTTGGTTTTGAATTACTTGAAAAAGGCGTTCCAAGACACGACTACCCTGTGGTGGATACGGAAGGAAATGTCATCGGAAAAGTAACTTCTGGGACATCTTCGCCAATGAAGAAAATAGGACTTGGTCTGGCTTATGTAAAAACTGAGTTTTCTAAACCAGAATCTGCTATTTTTATCCAAATAAGAAACAAAAACATTCCTGCAAAGGTGGTAAAAACGCCTTTCGTTTAAGATTTTAATTAAATTTTTTAGATTATATTTATGAAAAAAACATTTGCATTTATCTTATTGAGTATCATTTCATTAGCAAAGGCTCAGCAGACTGATATCAGATACATTCCTGTAATTTCTACCGATACCATTTCCACCAAGGCTAATCTTTATCCTCATGTATTGAGCAAAAACAAATTCAATCCGTTGGTTTTTGAAAATGGTTTTAAAGTCGGCGAAAGAAGAGAGGCGGTGAGACTTTGGGACAAGGATATTTTTTACCTTGAATTCACCGATAGAAAAATGAACAAAAGAGTTTTCCGACAAATACCAGAGCTAAAGAAAAACGGAAAATTATTTGAAATCATGCTGCAAGGAGATGTTTCTTGGTACAGAAGATATTTCAGCTACAGAGCTGATACTTGGGATGCTAACTACGAACACGAAGACTATTTCGTAAAAGGCGACGAGATTGTAAACATCCCTGTAAAAGGCAGATACAAGAAAAAACTAAAAGCTCTGCTTTCTGACAAACCAGAAATCGCGAAGGAAGTAGACCAGATGGTAGGCGACCGTGACATTAGAGAAATTTTAGAAAAATACAACAGCAAATAAGAAAAAATCCCTCTTGTAATTTGTAATTAGAGGGATTTTTATTTTTTGCCAATCACAAAACGGTCATTTTCTGATAAATCCTTTATAAGTTCTGATTTTGTGAGAACATCCTGAAACAGCTGTAAGGTCTCTTTTCCTAATTTTTGGTTGATTTCCAAAAAAACAGAGCCTCCTTTTTTTAGGTGGTTTTCAGAGTCTTGGGCTATTTTTTCATAAAATGCAAGAACTCTGTTTTCAGGAGCGAAAAGTGCTATATTTGGTTCAAAATTCTTCACAGAATGCGAAATTTCTTCCTTTTCTAAAACATCTATATACGGAGGATTGCTCACTATGATATCATAAATTTCATCCAGTTTTCCAGTCAAATAATCTTTCTGAATAAAATTGACTTTCACTTTATGAAAATCGGCATTTTTTTGGGCTACATTTAGGGCTTTTTCAGAAATGTCAATACTGCTGACTTCTGCATTTGGAAATATTTTTGCCAAAGAAATACTGATGCAGCCGCTCCCTGTCCCTACATCCAGAATTTTTAGTTTTTCTTTTTTCAGATGGCTCAGTTTGTTTTCTATCAATTCTATCAATTCCTCCGTTTCAGGGCGTGGAATGAGGACATTTTCATCAACAAAAAATTGATTCCCATAAAAATAAGTTTCGCCCAAAATCTGCTGATAAGGTTTTCCTTCTTTTAGTAAGGATATGGTTTTCAAAAACTCATTTTGGTTTTCGGCTGAAATAGAATTTTCGAGCTGTGAGCGAACATCTATCTTATTCAAATTCAATATTTTTTCGCAAAAAATAAAAAATAATTCCTCGCACTCTGCCGAAGTATAAAGGCTTTGGAGCTCCTTGGAAAAAAGGTTTTTGACTTGGTTGATGGTCATTGAAAAAATTTTATCCACAAAGATAGGAAATGTGTGGATAAATTTACGAATAGATAATCTTTTGATTTATAATAATTTACAGAATTATTGATTTTTGACATGCCGTGAAACATTAAAAATAATTGTATTTTTGGAGCCTAATATTTTGAATATGGGTAAAATTATAGGTGTTGCCAATCAAAAAGGGGGTGTAGGAAAAACTACCACTTCGGTAAATCTAGCCTCTGCATTGGGCGTTTTAGAGAAAAAAGTTTTATTAATAGATGCAGACCCACAGGCCAATGCTACTTCTGGTCTGGGTGTAGAGGAAGTTACATATTCTACATATGACCTTTTGGAACATCACGCCAAAGTTCGTGAGTGCATCCTCCCTACTTCTTCACCAAATGTAGATATTATCCCATCTCATATAGATTTAGTAGCAGCGGAGATAGAACTGGTGGACAAGGAAAACCGCGAATATATGCTAAAAGAAGCTTTAAAGGAGATAAAAAACGAGTACGACTATATCATTATAGACTGTGCGCCTAGTTTGGGGCTTATCACTATCAATGCACTTACTGCTGCGGATTCGGTTATCATCCCTGTTCAGTGTGAATATTTCGCATTAGAGGGGCTTGGAAAACTTCTAAACACCATTAAAAACATACAAAGTTTCCACAATCCTAACTTAGACATTGAAGGGCTTCTTCTAACGATGTTTGACTCTCGTCTAAGGCTTTCTAACCAAGTAGTAGAGGAAACCAACTCACATTTCCCTGAAATCGTTTTCGAAACTATCATCAGCAGAAATACGCGTCTGAGCGAGGCGCCGAGTTTTGGAGAAAGTATCCTAAAATACGATGCCGAGAGCAAAGGAGCTGTGCAGTATATACAGCTGGCAGAGGAAATTTTACTAAAAAATGAACAAAAAATTCCGAGCAAAAAGAAGGAAAGTAAAAAATCAAAAAAGTAAATCGCTCTTATAATAATTAAAACTAAAAGAGCGTTCGTAAACATACAAAATCTATGAAAGATAAAAAAAGAGCTATGGGGCGCGGCCTCGGAGCCATTCTAAGCGCTGAGTCCAAGGCTGTGCAGTCTGCGACAGATGCAGGAGCAAAGGATTTGGTAGGGAATATTGTAGAAATTCCTATCGAGGATATCTATCCTAATGCCAACCAGCCGAGAACCCATTTTGATGAAAAGGCATTGCAGGAACTTGCCGAATCCATCAAGGTTTTGGGGATTATACAACCCATAACGGTAAGAAAAGATGGAGCTAAATTTGAGATTATTTCTGGGGAAAGAAGATACCGTGCCTCCAAAATGGCTGGTCTAAAAGAAATCCCTGCCTATGTAAGGCTGGTAAATGACCAAGAACTACTGGAAATGGCTTTGGTGGAAAACATCCAGAGAGAAGACTTAGATGCCATAGAAGTAGCCCTTACCTATCAGAGATTATTAGAGGAAATCGGTCTTACGCAGGAAGCACTCAGTCAGCGCGTAGGAAAAGAGAGAAGTACAATCACCAACTCTATCCGACTTCTAAAACTAAACCCAGATGTGCAGCAGGCAATCCGAAATGGTGACATTTCCGCTGGACACGGAAGAGCGATTTTAAGTTTAGAAAACCCTGAAGACCAACAGGCTTTATTCAAACAAATTGTAAACAACAGACTAAGTGTAAGACAGGCGGAAGAAGCTGCAAAACATTTCAAAAGCCCAAAAGAAACTCCTATTTCCAAGGAGCCAAAAACTCTTCCGAACAACCTTCGCAGAGCTGAAAAAACCCTTGCTGATGCTCTGGCACTAAAAGTAGAAATAAAATCTTCTGCAAAGGGAGACAAAGGGAAAATAGTCCTTAACTTTGACAATGAAGAAGAATTAGAGAAAATCCTCTCTTATTTTAACTAAATCAAATGAAAAAATTATTCGGTTTTATATTCGTATTTATTTCTTATTTTTTCTTTGCACAAGAAGCAGAGAAAAAAGACTCGGTGCAGGTAGAAAACGAAATAGTCACGGACATAGAACTACTCCATAAGAAAACTTCTTACTCTGGACTCAACCCTACCAAAGCAGGCTGGCGGTCTGCCATCATCCCTGGCTGGGGACAGTACTACAACCGTAAATACTGGAAAATTCCTATTGTCTGGGGAGCGATAGGAACGGGAGTTGGGTTCATTATTTGGAACCAAAAACAATACAAAAGATACAAAAATGCTTTTGAGGCAGAACTAAATGGGCAGCAGCACGAGTTTTCTGGAATCACAGGACTGGACTTAAAGACAGCCCTCGGAAACACCCAAGATTCCAGAAGAAGATACCGCGACTATGCCATCGCTATCACTGCGGGGATATATCTGCTAAACATCATAGATGCGGTGGTAGATGCCCACCTTGATGAAGGGCGTAAAGACCCAGATTTAGCGATTTCTCCTACCATTCTGCACGATTACACAGACCCAATACATACAGCAAAGGCAGGTCTTGCCCTAAGATATAAATTTTAAACCAATGAAAATAGCATTAGTAGGATACGGAAAAATGGGGCAGATTATTGATAAAATAGCCCAAACACGAGGACACGAAATAGTGGCTCGCCTCAATGAATCTCCCACTTTGGAAAACCTAAATAATCCTGATGTAGTGATAGAGTTCTCTAGTCCAGAATCTGCATTTGGAAATATCAAATTCTGCCTAGAACAGGGCATTCCCGTAGTATGCGGAACCACAGGCTGGCTTGAGAAAAAACCTGAAATAGAAAAAATCTGCATAGAAAACAACTCTGCATTTTTGTATGGTTCTAATTTTAGTCTGGGAGTAAATCTTTTCTTCGCTTTGAATGAAAAATTGGCTCAGCTGATGAAACCTTTTAACGATGACTATCACTGCCAATTAGAAGAAATTCACCACATTCACAAACTAGACAAACCAAGCGGAACAGCAATTTCTCTTGCACAGGACATTATCGCCAATTCTAATTTTGAAAAATGGAAATTAGATGATACCTTGGGTAAAGAACTGGGCATCAGAGCTATAAGAGAAGAGGAAGTCCCTGGAACCCACATCGTAACTTATCGTTCTGAAGTGGATGAAATCGAGATAAAACACACCGCTTTCAACCGAAATGGTTTTGCATTAGGTGCTGTAATTGCCTCTGAATGGATTATCGGAAGAAAAGGGAACTTTACCGTAAAAGAAGTTTTAGGATTATAAGAATAAGAAAAGGCAAATATTTAGCCTTTTTTTTATATTTGCACTAAATAGAAAATTATGACTGAAGAAATCAGAACTTTTTTAACAGATAATCCCATTGAAAATATTGAAACTTTTTTTGATAATGAAAATATTTTTTGGGTGGACTGGAGAGAATATGATGAAGATATCGTGAGCTATGTCAATGATGAACTGAACGAAGCAGACCAAATAGAATGGAAAACCATCCCTTCTGAAAAGGAAGGCGCACTAGATACCGTTATCCTAAAAAAAGATGAAAAAGAAGCGATTATCCCATATGATGAAGACAAATGGGATAGAGATACGACATTAAAATCTATCGGAAAATTCATCGATGATAAATACAAACTCTGCTGGTTCAAACCTTCTTTGGGTGGCGATACACTTAGTTTCGTGGTTATAGGAAATGAAGACTGGGAAAAGCTGGCGGCTGAATTTGGAGAGGAAAAACTAAAATTTTACTTCTCGCCTGTGACCGAAGAAAACGAAATGTTCAACCTATCAATGGACCAAGTCTTCTCACTTATAGAATCAAGAGAGAAAAACAATCCTAACTAAATCTACAAAATATTCAAAATGGAATACTTACTAACTTATTCATTATACATTCTCATTCTCAGTGCATTATTGGGAATTTCCACTTGGAAATTATTTAAGAAAATGGGATACAATCCGCTGTTTGCATTTGTCCCATTTTATAACTATTTCATCATTCTTAAAGAAACCAAAAGACCTAAATGGTGGGTGGTTCTGACCTATTTCCCTATCGTGGGAACGGTGATGATTTCTGTTTTTCATTTATTTTTAATGGAAAGATTTGGAAAGACCAGTTTTGGACAAAAATTTTTGACAATCGCGCTGCCTTTTGTTTATTTGGCTGTTGTCAATTACTCCTCTTCTACTGAACTTGTAGATGAAGAAGATATCGATGAAGAGGAAATAAAAAAGGATTCTTTCTGGGGTTCTATTACTTATGCAACTGTTTTTGCTACAATGATACATACTTTCTCCTTCCAGCCTTTTGGTATTCCGACAGGCTCTATGGAGAGAACCCTTTTAGTGGGAGATTTTCTCTTTGTCAATAAACTAAAATATGGGCTTAGGCTACCTATGAGACCTTTGGCGGTGCCGTTTTTACAATCTACTCTATTTGACAGAGCAAAAGACGGCAACCCTAAAAACGACCCTAAATCTTATGTAGAAAGCGTCAAATTACCATATTTCCGTCTTCCAGCATTTAGTAATGTTGAGAGAAATGACATCGTAGTGTTCAACTACCCTGGTGATAGTGTTCATACATCTATTGACAGAAAAGACCCATATGTAAAACGAGCTGTGGCCGTGGCTGGAGATGTTTTAGAAATAAAAGCTGGCGAACTCTTTATAAACGGAAAACCAGAACAAAAAATGGGCGATGCAGAAATCCAACAGGCTTACACTGTTAATGCAAAAACTCAATTGGATATTCCTCATCTATATCAAAATGTAGGTTTCCTTCCCGTGAGAGAATTCCAAACAGCCAATGGATTTTCATACTCTTTCAGTGGGCTTACACCTACTTTGGCTGAAGAAATCAAGGAAATCCCTGGCGTAACCTCTGTAGAGCCTTCCATTGAACCAAAGGGAATTCAGGATATTTCTATGCATCTTAATTTGAAAAAATCCCAAGAGGAACAACGAATCATCTATACTGACAAAGTAGATATTTCCAATACCATTTTCCCAATGAACAAAGACTGGAATAAGGACTGGTATGGACCTATCAAAATCCCTAAAAAAGGCGACATCATAGACATCAACCCCGAAACAATACCGATGTACAGCAAACTGATAAGAGAATACGAAAACAATATCTTAGAAGTAAAAGGAAACCAAATTTTCATCAATAAGGTAGCCACTGACAAATACGAAGTCAAACAAAATTACTACTTCATGATGGGAGACAATAGAGACGCTTCACTAGATTCCAGATATTTTGGATTTGTTCCAGAAACCCACATCATGGGCTCGCCTATGTTCACTTGGCTGAGCTTGGAAGGTTCTTTTACAGACAACAATTCCTCTTATCAAGCCAATGGCTGGCGTATACGCTGGGATAGAATGTTTAAAGCAACTAACACTGGCGAAGCCAACAAAACCTCTTACTGGTGGGTAGCAGCCATACTAATGGGGATTTTCTTCGGATGGGACTACATCATGAAGTTTGTTAAGAGAAAGAAAAATGAAGAGTAAAAACTAGGCTGTAAGCGTATGCTTATAGCCTTTTAATATTGAGATATGACACCACTTGCAGAAAAAATGCGCCCTAAAAGCCTTGATGAAGTCATTGGGCAGGAACACCTAACAGGAACCAACGGCACTATCCGAAAAATGCTGGAAAATGACACGCTCAATTCGCTCATTTTCTGGGGGCCACCTGGAACGGGGAAAACCACCTTGGCAGAAATCATCGCAGAGCAGTCAGGACGAAAATTTTTCAAACTCAATGCCATAAGTTCTGGGGTTAAAGATGTCCGCGAAATCATAGAAGAAACAAAAAAACAAAATCTATTCAGCGGAAAAAGCCCTATTCTTTTCATTGATGAAATTCATCGGTTCAATAAAACTCAGCAGGACAGCCTACTCCACGCTGTAGAAAAAGGCTGGGTTATCCTCATCGGTGCTACTACGGAAAACCCTAGTTTCGAGGTCGTTGCGGCGCTGCTCTCCCGCTGTCAGGTCTATACTCTGAAATCTCTTTCTTACGAAAAACTGGAAGAACTGCTAAAATCAGTATTAAATCAGTATAATTCTGAATTTCAGTCTAATTTTAAAATCAAAGAAAGCGAGGCTTTTATACAATATTCTAGCGGAGATGCGCGAAAACTCATCAACGGACTGGAAATCGTTCTCAATCAGTTTTTAAAAGACAAAAACAAAGAAATTACCAGCGAAGAAATTCTCTCTGTTTTACAAGAAAATATGGTTCTCTATGACAAGAATGGAGAACAGCACTACGACATCATTTCAGCATTTATAAAGTCCATCCGCGGTTCAGACCCTAATGCCGCGGTCTACTGGCTCGCGAGAATGCTGGCAGGAGGAGAAGACATCAAATTCATCGCCCGCAGAATGCTCATTTCTGCTTCAGAGGATATAGGTCTTGCCAATCCTAATGCCCTCACAGTGGCCACTCAGTGCTTTCAGGCAGTGAATGTCATCGGTAATCCTGAAGCCAGAATTATCCTGAGCGAATGTGCTGTATATTTGGCTGTTTCGCCGAAAAGTAATTCTTCTTATTTGGCTATAAATGAAGCTTTGTCTTTTGTAAAGAAAACAGGAAATCTGCCCGTGCCTCTGCACCTGCGCAATGCGCCTACCAAACTAATGAAGGACATGAACTACGGCAAAAACTACCAATATGCGCATGATTACAAAGAAGGTTTCGTAGAGCAGGAATTTTTGCCAGAGGAAATAAGTGGAACCAAATTTTACGAGCCAAAACAAAATGCCACAGAGCAAAAAATTTTGGAAGAATTAAAGAAAAAATGGAAAAAATATTACTAACCTCATCTTTTCTATTTTATATAAAATTCCAAACCAAAAACCTTTGTAAAAAACAAAAAATTGTCTACCTTTACCACAAACTAAGTTTCAACCTTATACCCAATAATAACTTATGAACACATCAGAATTTGTAAACAGACACATCAGCTTCAATGAAACGAACAAAAACGAAATGCTGAAAAAAGTAGGCGTTTCCAGCATTGATGAACTGATTTCTCAGACTATTCCACATTCTATCCGATTACAAAAAGATTTAAGCATTTCAGAACCTCTGTCCGAGTTTGAAATGCTTTCTCATTCTAAAGAACTAGCTTCTGAAAATCAGCAGTTTGATTCTTACATTGGACTAGGATACCACTCTGCCATTCTTCCAGCTGTCATCCAGCGAAATATTTTAGAAAATCCCAGCTGGTATACAGCTTACACGCCTTACCAAGCGGAAATTTCACAGGGAAGATTAGAGGCGCTGCTGAACTATCAGACTATGATAGTGAGCCTTACAGGTTTCCCATTAGCAAACGCTTCCCTTTTGGATGAAGGAACAGCTGCTGCTGAAGCTATGCACATGTTTTTCTCAAACAGAACAAAGGAACAAAAAAACGCAGGAGCAAATAAATTTTTCATTTCTGATGATGTTCTTCCTCAAACAATCGCCGTGCTGAAAACCAGAGCGGAAGGATTAGGAATAGAAATTACCGTAGGAAAACATAATGGAAATTTAGATAATTCTTATTTCGGAGCTTTACTTCAATATCCTACTAAAATAGGCGTTATAGAGGATTACACAGAAATTATAAAATCTCTGAAAGAACAAAATATTCAAGTCGTTTTAGCGTGTGATTTATTGGCTTTAGTTATGCTAAAATCTCCTGCACAACTCGGTGCTGACTGTGCTGTCGGGACTTCCCAGAGATTCGGTATTCCTATGGGATACGGTGGGCCGCACGCCGCTTTCTACGCTTGTAAAGACGAATACAAAAGAGAAATCCCTGGTCGTATCATAGGAGTTTCACAGGATATGTACGGAAAGAGAGCGCTCAGAATGGCTTTGCAGACCAGAGAACAGCACATCAAGCGTGAAAAAGCGACTTCCAACATCTGTACAGCGCAGGTTCTTCTAGCGGTGATGGCAGGAATGTACGCTGTTTATCACGGAGAAGCAGGACTTAAACACATTGCAGGGCAGATACATTTTAAGGCTAATGCTTTGCGAGATGCTTTAGCTGAACTAGGCTACGAAGTTGAAAACAATCCAAGTTTTGACACGGTAAGATTTAAACTTAGCGAAGACAAAAAACAGTCTTTGAAAACATTGATGGAAAACCACAAAATCAACCTAAATTATTTCGAAAATGGTTTTGTGAGCATTGCTATCAATGAAGCTACTACAAATAAAAAACTACAAAAATTAGTAGATACTTTTGCTGAGTTTATTGGCAAAAATGCTGTTAAGATTAATTTAAAAGAACAAATTACCCTTCCTAGCAGTCTTCTAAGAACTGATAAAGTGCTAGTAGAAGAGGTTTTCCATAAATACCACACAGAGACAGAACTGATGCGATACATCAAAAAACTGGAGAGAAAAGACATTTCTCTTACGCATTCTATGATTTCGCTTGGTTCTTGTACGATGAAGCTAAATGCCGCTACAGAAATGCTTCCTTTGTCTTGGCCAGAATGGGGAAATATCCACCCTTTCGTGCCGATGGAACAAGCAAAAGGCTACCAAAAACTAATCAAAGAATTAGAAAAAGATTTGGCCGAAATCACAGGTTTTGCAGGAACTTCCCTACAGCCAAACTCTGGTGCACAGGGCGAATATGCTGGGCTGATGGTAATCCGCGAATACCTAAAACACAAAGGCGAAGGGCACAGAGACATCGTGCTTATTCCGCAGTCTGCACATGGTACGAATCCCGCTTCGGCTATCGTAGCAGGGCTAAAAGTAGTTGTGGTAAAAAATCTAGAAAATGGACAGATTGATTTTGAGGATTTAAAAGCAAAAGTAGAACAGCACAAAGAAAACTTGGCGGCATTTATGATTACATATCCGTCCACTTATGGTTTCTTTGACAATAATGTTACAGATATTATCAATCTAATTCATGACAATGGCGGACAGGTGTACATGGATGGAGCTAATATGAATGCTCAGGTTGGCTTTACCAGCCCAGGGCATATCGGTGCGGATGTGTGCCACCTAAATTTACATAAAACCTTTGCTATCCCTCATGGCGGCGGTGGACCTGGTGTAGGGCCTATCTGTGTAGCGAAACATTTGGTTCCGTTCTTACCT
The DNA here is from genome assembly GCA_963530895.1 of uncultured Flavobacteriaceae bacterium. GTDB lineage: Bacteria > Bacteroidota > Bacteroidia > Flavobacteriales > Weeksellaceae > JABCPE02. The sequence goes on from CAUSFO010000032.1 coordinate 12,566, forward strand.
TCGAATCCAAATGTGAAAATCGGTTCAGATCACTCTATCGATGCTATTTCTTCTGCTCCGTATGGTTCTGCCCTTGTGGTAAATATTTCCTACGCCTACATCAAAATGCTGGGAACCCAAGGACTAAAAAAAGCCACAGAATACGCTATTCTAAACGCAAATTACCTAAAAGATGTGCTAAAAGAGCATTATTCTATCTTGTATAGCAATGAAAATGAAAGAGTTGCGCACGAATGTATCGTAGATTTCCGACCATTCAAAACCTATGGTATAGAAGTGGGCGATATTGCGAAACGACTGATGGACTACGGATTCCACGCGCCTACGGTATCTTTCCCTGTGGCAGGAACTCTCATGATAGAGCCTACTGAATCCGAAAGCAAAGAGGAACTTGACAGATTTGCCGAAGCTTTGATAAATATCAAATATGAAATTGATGAAATAGCAAACGGCAAAGCTGACAAGGAAAACAATGTCTTGAAAAATGCACCTCATACAGAACAACTGGTAATCGCTGATGCATGGGACAAACCATACAGCCGAGAAAAAGCAGCATATCCTCTGGAATGGATAAGAGAGAACAAGTTCTTCGCTTCAGTTTCTCGTGTAGATGATGCCTATGGAGACAGAAATCTAATCTGTACTTGTGCTCCTACTGAGTCTTATGCATAGAAAAAAAGCTGTTAATGACATTATTATCCTCTATTGGTATAATTTTTGAGAATTATTAAAAACAAAAAATTTAATTTTTAAAATGAAAAAGTTTTTATCAAAAAGAAGTATTTTAGTGGGTGCGCTTGCATTAGCTTTAGGTTTTATCGTTTCTTCCTGTTCTAGGGATAAAGATGACGATGCCATATACACGGCTAAACTGCAGGTCCAATATCAAGGTAATAATTCTATTAATGGCTCTGTAACCTATAGAGATGCCAATGGAAACAAGAGAAAAATATATCTGAGAAGTGGAATATCAGAAAATATTTCTTTTGAAGTAAATAAAGGATTCAAATCTTTTGTAGAAGTAAAAGCTACTGACATTTATGGTAATCTATTTGTAAAATGGACAGTAACTAAAACATACACAGGAGCTAGAGTTCAGAACTGGAGTACGAATTTCACTTCTTACACAGGACAGAGACAGAGTTTTACGGATTCTTACAAAGAGACTGTAAAATAGTTCTATACATAAGTTTGTAAATTCACTGTAACCAATTCTGTTTTCGTACAATCAGGATTGGTTACAGTAATTTTGTAACTTTGCTTTATTGAAAATAAGTTTTATATAAAATATTTTTGAAATCATGAACATCCAGCAGTTAGAATACCTCATCGCCGTTGATAAATACAAGCATTTTGGGAAAGCGGCTTTGGCTTGTCATGTCACACAGCCTACACTCAGCGCGATGATTCAGAAATTAGAAGATGAACTTAGTATAAAAATCTTCGACAGAACCACCCATCCTATCCGCACCACCGATGCTGGAGATGAGATTATTTCCTCTGCTAAAGCCGTGCTGGATAACATTACAGAACTGAAAAATAAAGCTCATTCGCTCAATAATGTACTGGCTGGGAAAATCAACCTTGGGATTATTCCTACAGTTTCTGGATTTCTCATTCCAAACGAAATTTTTGATTTTCTAAATCAAAACCAAAAAATAGAAATGAACATCCACGAAATGAATACCGAAAACATCATAAAATCCCTAAAATCTGGCGAAATAGATGCTGGTATCATTTCTACTCCATATCATGAAACAGAAGAATTTTTCAGTGATTTTCTTTTTGATGAAGAACTGCTGATTTATTCCTCTTATGAAAATAAAGATGAATATTTTATAGGTTCTGAGGATTTTAATTCAGATAAATTTTGGCTTTTGGAAGAAGGAAACTGCTTAAGAAAACAAATGGAAACCATTTGTCATCTAAGAGAAAACTCACTGAAACCCAAAAACTTGGAATTTTCCGCATCCAGCATCAGCACTCTTATAAAAATGGTGGACAAGACAGGAGGCATCACTGTGCTCCCAGAACTTGCCACACAGCAGCTCTCGGAAGAACAGAAGAAAAAAGTTTTTCATTTTAAAAAACCTTTTCCTTCCAGAGAAATCAGCCTCATTTACTACAAACCAACTTATAAACAAAAGATGCTCAATGAATTTGGTTCTTTCATAAAAGATGCTTTATCAAAACATCTTAATTACAATAAAAATCCAAAGGACTTCTCTATTATCGCTCCTCAGTAAAATTTAATTTTGAAGTTTAATTTTTTTTATGTAAATTTGTTTTTCAAAATTAAGAGGAAAAATTTGTGCTGATTGCAACCTCAATAAAAAATGATAAAACAGAAATTCTCTTTTTAGTTTCTTTATTTTGGTTTCACAGTTTATATATATAAATTTTAAAATCTATAATCCAAAAATAAAGAAATTTATGGCTTACTTATTTACATCAGAGTCCGTTTCTGAAGGACATCCAGACAAAATCGCAGACCAAATATCTGACGCTTTAATAGACCATTTCTTGGCCTACGATAAGAACTCAAAAGTAGCTTGTGAAACGCTCGTAACCACTGGGCAGGTTGTCCTAGCTGGAGAGGTTAAATCTGAGGCTTACCTTGATGTGCAGACCATCGCTAGGGAGGTTATCAATGATATTGGCTACACCAAAGGCGAATATATGTTCAATGGAGATTCTTGTGGAGTGATTTCTGCTATCCATGAGCAGTCGCCAGACATCAACCAAGGAGTGGATAGAATTACCCAAAACTCTGATTTTGAGACCAAAGCAAACGCACAAGGTGCTGGTGACCAAGGAATTATGTTCGGATATGCAACCAACGAAACCGAAAACTATATGCCTCTGGCATTAGACTTGGCTCATTCTATTTTGAGAGAACTTTCTGCATTGAGGAGAGAAAATAAGGAAATTACCTACCTTCGTCCTGATGCGAAATCACAAGTTACAATAGAATATTCTGATAATCACAAGCCTGTGAGAATAGACAGCATCGTGGTTTCTACTCAGCATGATGAATTTGACACAGAAGAAAACATGCTGGCAAAAATTAGAAAAGACATTATCGAGATTTTAATTCCAAAAGTTAAAGCGAGACAAAAGCCTGAAATTCAGGCGCTTTTCAATGATAATATTACATTCCATATCAATCCTACTGGAAAATTCGTAATCGGTGGCCCACACGGAGATACAGGGCTTACAGGAAGAAAAATCATCGTAGATACTTACGGAGGAAAAGGCGCTCACGGAGGTGGAGCATTCTCTGGAAAAGACCCTTCTAAAGTGGATAGAAGTGCTGCCTATGCCATGAGACATATCGCCAAAAACCTTGTAGCAGCAGGAGTTGCAGATGAAATTTTAGTTCAGATTTCTTATGCCATAGGAGTTGCTAAACCTTGTGGTTTGTATATCAACACTTATGGAACTTCTAAAGTAAATCTTACTGATGGCGAAATCGCAGAGAAAGTACAGCAATTATTTGACCTAAGACCTTATGCGATAGAGCAAAACCTAAAACTGAGAAATCCTATTTATCGCGAAACGGCAGCCTATGGACACATGGGAAGAAATTATTATGTAGCAGATAAAACCTTTAACAAAGGAGCTAAAAACGAGCTTACTATCAAAGGTCTAGAATTTTTCACTTGGGAAAAACTGGATAAAGTAGAAGAAATCAAAAAGGCTTTTGGTCTATAAAATTAAAAACCCACCTAAAAAGTGGGTTTTTATTTTGTTTTAAAGATAATTAATCTTCCAAATCATCGTATTTCGCCAATTCTTCATCACACCATGCAAATGCTTCTTCTACTACTTTTGTAGCTTCATTTGCAACGGTTTCCTCATCATCTCCTTCCAAATCATCTAGCCATTCTACTTCTTCTTCCTCTACATTTAGGATAAATCTTGGATATTCTGTATGTACTACGAACAAATCCTCTGGAAATTCTGAATTATCTGCCATCAAAAACTTTGGTAGTTTCATAACTTTCTAAATTTAAATTGTTTAACTAAAAATATATACCTTATAAGGTTTTGCAAAGTTAATAAATATAAATGTAGTTTCTCTAAAAAATATTTTTATTTTATTTTTTGTTGAGTAATGATGGATTTTGCTTTAAAAACTCTTTCTAACTCTGCTTTTTTTGTTTTAATTTTATAATTTATCAAAATATCTGTATCAAAATAAATAAACTGATTATTTTTCATATCAAATATCGCTTTCCCTATTCCGCCTCCTGATACTAACAAATCCTTTTTTTTAAGCTCTTCTCCTTTCTTCGAAAAACTAATCAATATATCAAAATATGCTTTTCCACTATCAATTTTTGTTAGCTTATATTTCATATTCTTTTCTAATTCTGTATATGCTTTTTCAAATCCATATTCTGGAACATAAGTTTTATAAATATGAACTAAATCAAAGCTGTCTCCTATTTTTATTCCTTCTTTTGGAAAATCCACTGACTGATAGTTTTTACTTGTAATTTCAAGCAATAACATTCTAATAGGTGCAGTGGATTCAACCAATATATTATTAATTACCAGTTCATTGCCTTTTAAAAACTCGCCTTCTATTTTAGCTTCTTTTAATGATATTTTTCTTTTATCAATCTTCGCCTCATTATTCTCTTCTTCCAGAAATAAATTAGAATATTCTATTACAGCTGGAACATCTCCTCCTCGCTTTTTATCTGTAAAAATATGACCTCTTACATCAACTCCTATTTTTTCTCTTTCAGGTTTTAAATCTTCGGAAGCATTTTTATTTCTTGTATATACTTCTACTTCTATCAATGTTTTTAAATCTACCAAATACTTTGAGTTTGGAAGATACTCATACTTAAAGAAATACCTTTTCTCCTGTCCAAAAACAAGCGATGCAGAAGTAATAAATAACAACAATACAAGTTTAAAAACTTTCATATAAATTATTTTTTATCAATTAGTTTCATGATTTCCAAAGCCACTTTCAGCGCTTCCGTTCCATCTTCCAGACTTACCTCCACGGGCTTATTCTCGGTGATGGAGTTTGCAAAACTTTCCAATTCATCCAAAATGGCATTATTCGGCTGGATATTAGGATATTCGAATATGATTTGGTTTCTTTCGCCCTCTGCATTTTGGATAATCATATCAAAATCTGATGGATTTTCTGGAGCTGGTTTCATACGGATAACTTCCGCTTTTTTCTCTAAGAAATCCACTGAAATATAGGCGTCTCTTTGGAAAAATCGGCTCTTTCGCATTGATTTCATTGAAATTCGGCTCGTGGTAAGATTCGCCACACATCCATTCTCAAATTCTATTCTGGCATTGGCAATATCAGGCGATTTGCTGACCACACAGACGCCGCTTGCGTGGATGTTTTTCACAGGAGATTTCACCAAAGAAAGCAAAATATCCAAATCATGTATCATCAAATCCAAAACCACAGAAACATCCGTTCCTCTTGGATTAAACTCAGCCAAACGGTGGATTTCAATGAATTTTGGTTCACTGATAAACGGCTTCGTAGCGATAAATGCAGGATTGTAGCGCTCTACATGCCCTACCTGCGCCCTGATTCCCTTTTCGTTACAAAGCTGAATAATCTCTTCCGCCTGCTCCAAAGTCTGAGTTACAGGCTTTTCTATGAAAAAATCCAAGCCTCTTTCTATGGCTATTTTAGCATAGTCATGATGATAAAATGTAGGTGTCACGATATCCAGAACCTGTATTTTATCCAAGAGTTCATCCAAGTTTTCATAAAATTTATACCCAAATTCAGCTTCCAGCTTTTTGGAATTTTCTATATCTTTATCATGAAAGCCCACCAAATCATATTTTTCTGATTGGTTGAGCAATTTCAAATGTATTTTTCCAAGATGCCCAGCACCTACTAAACCTGCTTTTAACATTACTTTTTTGTATTTAAAAGAATTTTGCCAAAGATAAGGATTTTTATTTTTTTCTTCATTCCATTATGATTTCTGGGATTTTATTTTGATGGAAATATTTTAAAAACAAAATTGATAATATCTACTAAAATATTTGTAACTTTGAAGCAATATTTAATAGAAGATGAGTAATTTAGAAGATAAGAAAAAAGCACTGAGTCTGGTCCTAGAAAAA
>CAUSFO010000033.1:0-18366 GCA_963530895.1 uncultured Flavobacteriaceae bacterium
TAATATAATTGCTGATTAACAGTATTTTATAATAATTTTGAAATAAAAATGTAGATTTTGTTTTGCTGTTCTATGATTTTTGTTTATATTTGCAAACCAATTGTTAAGGATAATATCCTTTTGGCCCTATAACTCAGTTGGTTAGAGTAGCTGACTCATAATCAGCAAGTCCTTGGTTCGAGCCCAAGTGGGGCCACTCTAATTTATAAAGCACTTTCAAAGAAAATTTGAGAGTGTTTTTTTATTTTTGATATTTGAGTAATATGAAGTAATTTGTTTCGTAAAGTGAAAATAATTCCTTAATTTAGGAGTATGAAAAACATGCAATCTTTGCTATTGATGCTTCTTATCTTCCTTGCTGTTGGTGGAGTGAATGCAGTTTTAGGACTTTTGGTTTTTTCTTATGCACTGATTTCTGAGTTTTGGTTTGTAATTTTATATAGTGTTTCTATCCCTATTTTAGCAGTGCTTTTTAGTAAAATCAAATTTCCAAATATTATTTATAGATTGGGGGGATTGAGTTTAATAGTTGGTTTTTTAGGATTGTTTTATGTAGTATTTTACTCAATTTTTGTTGAAAAAATAGAAGAGAAAATTCTTTATCTATTTGTGAGTATAACTAGTACAGGAATGATTATCATTTTTCCTTTTTTTCAAGGGAGAAAGAATTAAATAAAAGTTAGATTTTCAGTCTGTTTTATTCTTTGGTAAATTAAAAATTTACTATTTTTTACTAAAAAACCCATAAAACATTTAAAATAAATACTTTATGGGTTATGGTGAACGCGGAAGGAGTCGAACCCTCAACCTCCAGAGCCGTAATCTGGCACTCTATCCAATTGAGCTACGCGTCCTGAATTTTAGTTTTGCAAATATAATACTTTTTTGCTTTCTTTGAACTATGAAATGGAAAAAAATATTATATATCACCTGTTTTTTTGTTGCCTTGTCGTGTAAGAAATCTGATAACCAATCAATTAAATCTTGGGAAGTGATTTCTGAAAATGTTCAATATAGTGAGCAAAATGATAAGTTTTTATTAAAATCTAGAAAATTTGAGTATTCTTTTGAAAAAAAAGAATTGCCTTTTTCCAAAGTGGTTTTGCTTAATAACAGCCTTTTGGGATATTTTATAGAACTTGGGCAGGAAGAAAAAATAGTAGGAATTTCTGGAGTGCAGTATGTTTATTCCAATGAAATACAACAACTTATAGAAAAAAATAAAATTCAGAATGTAGGTTCTGACCAAAAGTATGATATTGAAAAAATTCTTGAACTAAAACCAGATGTGATTTTCACGAATTACATAGAAACTTTCGAAAATACATATAAAATCCTGCAGAATAATGGAATAAAAATCATTTTTTTAGATGAATATTTGGAGGAAACGCCTTTAGATAAAGCGGCTTATTTAAAGCTGTTTGGAAAACTTTTAGGAGAGGAAAAACGAGCAGAGGAAATCTATGCTAAAATCAAAAATGATTATGAAAGCATAAAACAAAAAGCACAGAAGTCGCCCAATAAACCGAAAGTTTTGGCTAATGAAATGTATGGAAATCACTGGTATATCGCTGGTGGGAAAACTTTTTCGGCTAATTATCTGAAAGATGCTGGAGCGGACTATATTTTTAAGGAAAATCAAGATAAAAAATCAGTGCCGATTAGTTTTGAAGAAGTTTTTGTGAAGTCTAAAAATGCTGAATTTTGGATGAATGCGGGCAATTATAGAACGAAAAAAGAACTTTTGGCTATGAATGCTGTTTATGAAAAACTGGATGTTTATCAGAAAGGGAAAATTTTTGGGATGAATAAAAGAAGGAGAGGAATGGCTAATGATATTTTTGAGAGTGGAGCTGTTCGTGCTGATTTAGTTTTAAGGGATTATGTGAAGATTTTTCACCCAGAAATTTTGCCCAAAGACACTTTGGTCTATATGCAGGAATTAAAATAAAAGAATAATCACCAGCGTTTGAAATATAATAAAATTTTAAGATGAAAAATAGTTTTTGCTTTTTATTAGTCTTGTTTTTTCAGAGTTTTTTTTCTCAAGATATTTCTAAAAAACTAGACCAAGCGACCAAAAGTCTTTTGAATGAACCAGAGATGTATTCGGCTAATCTTTCTTTCTATGTAGCCGATGAACAGGGGAATTTTATTTATGAATATCAAGGGAACAAGGGGCTTTCTACGGCGAGTACACAGAAGGTTTTTACGGCGATGGCGGCTTTGGAGATGCTAGGGAAAGATTTCCGATACACCACCAAAGTGTCTTATACAGGGAATATAGAGGAAGGCAGGCTGTCGGGGGATTTGATAGTAAGTTCCAATGGTGACCCTACACTCGGCAGCTGGCGATATACAGGCTATAAACCTGAAGATTTCCAAAATAAAGTAATACAAGCCATTAAATCATTGGGAATCTATAAGATAGGAGGGAATTTGATAATAGATGACAGCTATTTTGATATTCAGACTATCCCTGGAGGCTGGCCTTGGAATGATATAGGAAATTACTATGGAGCGGGAGTTTGGGGAGTGAACTGGCGTGAAAATCAGTTTGATATGCATATAAGTGGAGGCGCTAATGCAGGGGCTTCTACATCTTTTAAGAAAATTGTAAATCTTCCAGAGCAGGTAAAATGGGTGAACGAAACCCAGTCGGCAGGCAAGGAAACAGGGGACAGAAGCATCATCTACACAGCGCCATATTCGGAGGTAGCCTATATCAACGGAACTCTTCCTAGTGGAAAGACGACTGTAGTTTCCGGCTCAGTCCCAAATCCACCCATGCAGCTTGGTTTAGAAATGTATAATTGGTTGTTAAACAATAATATAGAGCTTAAAGGGAAAGTCGTTTCCGCGTCACAACTTTTGATAGAAGGGAATGAGTATAGACCTTTACAAGGGAAAGAAATTTTGGTGCATTATTCTCCTACGATGGACAAAATAGTCTATTGGTTCATGAGAAAAAGTGTGAATCTGTACGGAGAAACCCTTGTAAAAACTTTTGGAAAGGTTAAAAATGATAATTCTTCCTTTTCAAATGGTGTGAAAATCCTCAAAGATTTTTGGAAAAGTAAAGGAATCCAAGCATCGATGATAAATTTCGCTGATGGAAGTGGACTTTCACCGCAGAATTATGCCTCTGCAAGAGCGGAAGTTCAGGCTTTGATTTGGGGTAAAAAACAAAGTTGGTTCCCTATATTTGAAGAATCTATGCCTGTATATAACGGTATGAAAATGAAGAGTGGAACGATAAAAGATGCCAAAGCCTATGCAGGATACCACACATCGAAAGAGGGTAAAAAGTATGTCTTTGCGGTGATAGTGAATAACTACTATGGGAGTAATGTAAATGCGAAATTGTTTAAACTTTTAGATATATTAAAATAAAAATGAGGTATCTTACTTCATCATTTGTCCGCTGGCTTATATTTTTGTTCCTCACTCTAGCAGTGGTGGTATTGGCTGTTTCTTCTACAACACTGATAGACAGGCTGAAAAAACAAGAAATTCAGAGGATAGAGGTCATCGCTACGGCTATGAAATTCATGCAGGATGAGCATATCAATGACCCTGAAACACTGGAGCTTATTTTGGCTATTTTAAAGGATAATAATTCTATTCCCATCATTCTGACAGATGAAAACTATGAGCCTATTTTAGCCGAGGGAACTTATAGAAATATTCCAGATGAAATCGTAGAAGACCCTAAAAAACTCAATGCTTTGATTCAAAAAATGGGAAGAACCTACAAGCCTTTTCTTATCACAATGCCCGAAGGCAAGAATCAGTATGTGTTTTATTCAAACTCCCTGTTTTTGGATAGACTGGACTATTATCCTATAATTTTAGCAGGTTTGATAGGTGGGTATTTGTTGGTTTGTTTTTGGTTTTTTAGAACGATAAAGAGAACGGATGAAAACTATCTCTGGGCAGGGCTGGCAAAGGAAACTGCGCACCAGATAGGAACACCTCTTTCGTCTATGATTGGCTGGGTGGAAATCTTGAAAATGGAAAATACTGATAACGAGGGAGTTTTGGAAATAGAAAAAGATGTCAAACGGCTGATGGTAATTTCTGAAAGATTTTCTAAAATAGGGTCTGTCCCAGAGCTGAACGACCTCAATCTATCAGAAACAATTCAAACGAATTTTGATTATTTAAAAACGAGAATTTCGAGCCAAGTGGATTTCGTGCTGTATCTTCCAGAGCGGGAAGTTCTCATTCCGCATAGCAGAATTTTGATGAGCTGGGTGATAGAAAATTTAGTGAAAAACGCCGTGGATGCTATGAAAGGCAAAGGACGACTGGTAATTTCGCTCGTGGAGAAAGATAATCAAATCTATATAGATTTTAAGGATAATGGCTGCGGTATGACAAATTCCCAAATCAGAAAAGTCTTTAATCCTGGGTTTTCGACCAAAAAAAGAGGCTGGGGGCTGGGGCTTTCTCTGGCGAAGAGGGTGATTAATGAATACCATGGCGGAGACCTGCGCATAGTTTCTTCCGAGGTTGGGAAAGGAACGACTTTTAGAATTAATTTATCAAATAATAAATAAATGAAATCAAATTTGAGTTTGAAGCTTTTTTTGGCTTTTGAACGATATTTTATTGAAAATGATGAAGTTATCTCATTGGATAAATCATCAGAATTTACAGATGTGATTGTAGGAATAGGTTTTCTCCCACATGATATGTCTGAAAATACAGATTTTAAGAAAAAAATATTAAAAAAATATGGTTTTTCTTCAGCGACAGCTTTGGCAGAGGATTTTAGGAAGCGAGTTCTAAATTTTGATGAACCTATTCCAGAAAATTTCGAAAAAGATGGTGTAGGCTATGTTTATACGGTTATTTCTGGGTATGATGTTTCCTATAATCGTATGTATATGTTTGGAATTCATTGCTTTAATGGTGATTTTAATGTCACTTATTATGATTTAGAAAATGATGCAGAGACTGGGGATTATTATGAAGAACATGAACTTTATTCACAGGCGAAAGGCTACCGATGGCTGGATCCAGAGAGCGATTACTATGAAGATGTTTTGGCGTGGGAAGCGCTGAATAAATTGGCAACGGATATTTATTTTCATTTGGAGGATAGACTAGATGTGAAAATTGATATAAAGCCAATTCCAGAGGAAGAAAAAGTAGTGCCAACGCAGGAGCATTTGGCGAAATTTCTAGCTTTTTGTGGAGTGGAGCAGGATGTAATAGATGAAAATAAAGAAAGATTATTAAAGGCCTTAGAAGAGTACACGCCTGATGAATACGGGGATATATCAGAAGCCATGGCTGAAATGATGGAATATTCTCATAAAATCCAAAGGGCAGAACCTGTGATAGAAATTATAAGAGAATATGGTGTCTGCCGTTCTTCTGACTGGAAATTTTATGCTGAAGAATTAGAAGAATATATTTTGGATTTAGCTGATTTTTCTGATTGGAAATGGGAATATCCCGCAGATACTTATAGTGCAGATTTATTCCCTTATATGAGAAAACAGCTTTATCCATATCATCTTTGGTTGTGCCATCTTGATGAAGGAGCGGATGCGTATTTGTTTCTGCTGTTTCCGGAAGAAGACATGCCAGAAATTATGAAACTGGCAAGAATACTAGATTTACCGCTAAAAGCGTATTTTAAATAAAGAAAACAGAAATAAAATTAACTTCGGGAATTGGATTTTTATCCTTTCCCGAATTCTTTTTCCCATTCTTCTGCCGCTTCTGACAGGGTTTGGTAGAACTCCTCTCCGTATTTTCGGATGAGTGGTTTTTTTAGGAATTGATAGACTTTTACGCCCAATTCTTTTCCCAAAGTGCAGGCATCAGAGCAGATGTCCCATTCATGGTAGTTAATCGCAGAAAAATTAGAATATTCTGTAATACGAATAGGGTAGAGGTGGCAGGAAATAGGCTTTTGCCAGTCGATAACACCATCTTCATAGGCTTTTTCTATAGCACATTTGGTGTAGCCTTTTTCATCAAAAATCACATAGGCGCACTCTGCATTATTCACCAAAGGAGTAACCAAATCTTCTTCAAAATCAAGTGTATAAGTGCCTTGTTCCTCGATGGCTTGGATTCCTTCTGAACGGAGATAAGGCTTTATTTTAGGGTAAATTTCATCTAATATTTTGGTTTCATCTTCATCGAGAGGAGCTCCTGCATCACCTTCCACACAGCAGATTCCCTTGCATTTAGCAAGATTACACACGAATTCTTCAGAAAATAAATCTTCAGAAATTAGTTTATCATCTATTTGAATCATATTAAATTACAAAATTAGGGTTAAATTTGTCCAAAAGACAAGAAATTATAATAATCCAAAGTCCCAGTTCCTGAAGCCAAGGATATTTTATAAACCTTAAAAATCGGCTCAGGATAATGCTGATAGGGAATATAACGAGCAACAGATATTCTCTGTGAGAGCCCATGTAAAAGACCAAAATCAGGATTTGAACCAATAAGAATGATAACAAGAAAGCGTATTTAAACTTACTAGTCGGACTTTTTTTATTCAAATTTATAAAATGATCTCCCACCGCCAAAATACACATTACTAAAATGGGAATTAAGGTATAAAAAGAAGAAAAATCTGTAATCATTTCATTGGAAATCAGTGGTATATAGTCTTCTGTAAATACATCTATTTCAAGCAGATACATCAGACACAAATATCCAGAAATTACCATAAAACATCCCAAAACTAGCTGGAAAATATTTAGAAATATTTTATCTGATTTGGTGATGATGTGAATAATTACGAAAATAAAAAGTGTCCAAGTCGTCGGCAAGAAAATATAACTGACAGCCAGAATACAACCAACCAAAAGGAAAGAATCACTTCTGATTTTATCATTTTCATTGGTGAAGAAAAATAATAAAATAGAACTCGTAAATAACGCCATAGAAATCCCTATATCCAGATTTCCATCATAAAATGAAAAAATAAAAATGGAGTACAGAAACAGCGGCAGGTGAGTTTTTCTATTTAGCGAAATTTTATTAAACAAAATATAGCCCAGAGCTAGTCCTACAAAGACTATAATGGTAGAGAAAATGTTAGAAAATTTAACTTCTAAATCGTTTGAAATTAGAATAAAAAGCAATAAAGCTCCTATGTAAGTAGGAACTGAAAATAAATTGGTTTTCTTTGATAACAAACGAAACATTTTCCTATTTTTTACTTTCTAAATCAGCTACATATTCTTTGATAAGCTGGTCATTACTCCTTGGACAGATGAGCAGAGCCTCCTCCGTATCTATCACTATATAGTCTGTAAGCCCATCGACCACAGCGGTTTTTTCAGGGTTTTTGAGTCTGATGATATTTCCTTTTGCGTTATAAACATTGCAGTTATTAGAGATGGTGTTGTTATTTTCATCTCGCTCAGCATTTTCAAATACAGAAGTCCAAGTTCCCAAATCAGACCAGCCCAAGTCAGCAGGAATCACATAGACATTATCGGCCTTTTCTAAAATTCCGTTGTCTATCGATATTTTTTCTACATTAGGATAAATTTCCTCTATGTATGGAGTTTCTTTTTCGGTGTTATATACCTCTGTTTTGAACTGTTCTGCCATCTTTGGAAGATAGTTTTCAAAGGCTTTTTGGATAGATTTCACATTCCAGATGAAAATTCCAGCATTCCAAAGATATTCTTTCGTTGCTAAGAATTTTTCTGCTGTTTCTAAATTAGGCTTTTCAGTGAAAGTTTTTACTTTGCATATTTCAGCAGATTTTTCATCTGAAAACTGAATGTAGCCATAGCCTGTGTCAGGGCGTGTAGGCTGTATCCCGAGCGTGATGAGATAGTCATTCTGGCTCGCCTTTTCAAAAGCAAATTCTATCTTTTCACAGAAAGTTTTTTCTTTTAAAATCAGATGGTCTGCGGGCAGTACAACAATGTTAGCATTTGGGTTTATTTTTGCTATTTTGTTGGTTATGTAGATGTTACACACCGCAGTATTTCTCATCATAGGTTCTCCGATGATGTTTTTCTTGTCAAGTTCAGGAATTTGGGCAGATGTCAGTTCCAAATATTCTTTATTGGTTACCACAAAAATATTTTCCACAGGGACAATCTGCTTTATCCGCTCAAAGGTCTGCTGTATCATGGTCTTTCCCGTTCCTAGAATATCATGGAACTGTTTAGGAAATTTAACCGTACTCATAGGCCAAAAACGGCTCCCGATGCCGCCCGCCATTATGACACAATAGTTATTATTTGGGTTCATTTTCTTTCGTTAGTCATTATTTTGTCCGCTCCACTCTCGCACAGGATTTGAATAAGTACATTCTTCCTGTACTGAGATTTTTGCAAAGGTAACGCTTTTTCTTCTTTTCTTCTATCTGGTAAATGTCCGTTTGATAAATAAATTTTTCTCCAATGGGCAAATCCTCCACATAGGCTTTATTATCAGAGTGTTCACTGTCAAAATATTTTACCAGCTCTGGGCTGGACATGAAGTTGGCTTTCGGATTTTTAGCAAAATTTAAAATCAAAGGTTTCAGCTCCTCGGAATAAATTGAAATACTCTCCAAAAGCATTTTCTGAAAGGTCATCTTCCATTCTTTTCCATGTGGAAGAATATTTTTCTTTTCATGAAAAGCCACTAAATGGGCAATTTCATGCGTAAAGACAAAGAAAAAAAGCTCCGGTTCCAGCGTTCCATTGATGGTTATTTGGTGGGAGTTATTAGGCATGGATTTATAATCTCCTAGCTTGCTGTGCCTGTTTTTTGTGATTTTGATATGACACGCGTACCCTTCCAGCCATTTTTTTAGGTAGGGTATGCTGTTTGGAGGCAAAAATCTTTCTAATAACTCGGTAGACATCTCAAAATCAGTTAAATAAATCTCCTATTACTCCATCTTCTGGAATATCCGTTTCTTCCTGCTGTACAGGTTCTTCTTCCTCCTTTTCCTGCGGTTCTGGAATTGTGATATTTATGGATTTTATTTTCTCTTTCACGAACTGATTTCCCATTGCTTTTATTCCTTTAATGGAGATAAAGTTATCAATATCAATGGTTTCTGGCTCTTTTTCCTTTCCGTTTTTATCTTTTGCAAAAATAATTTCCGCCGTGCAGCCATCGCAGGTTCCCACAAATTCTATGAAAGATTTAGGATGCTCACTCGGCATAAAGTTCTGAATATTAGCCGTGTTTTCTAATAAAAATCGTTTGATGAAATAAATATCCTTTTCGCCGTCATAATAAATGCACGAAACGGCCTGTTCTGGATGCCATTTTTCCAAAATCAGATAATCATCATCAAAACGATTCATCAGGTCAAATGAAATTAGTTTTGCTTCTCCTTTGGTATTGATAGTCAGTATTTTATCGTCTCCTTTGAAGCTGCCGAGTAGAACTCCTCTGCCTTCTACATTTAGCCTTCTTACGCTCTCATCAAACCAAATTTTTCTCGGAGCCAGCGTGGAGATGCCCTCTTCTTTTAGTTCTATTTTTTTAATAGCATATTTTGTTACTAGATTTCCTTTGGAATCACGCCCTTTTATCGCTAAATCGGAGAAATCTATATCGATTCTATTTTTTCTGATTCTGGCATTAGGTTTTAGTAAAACACTGATGATTTCGGCCTCTCCATTTGGATTTGCAGAAAAATACAGCACTTCTGAGCCTTTTACATCCGAAGCAAGTTTGTATTCATTATTTCGGATAACTCCCGTTACCGAGAACCTTTTCATGTAATATGGACCGTCTTTTCCCTCGCGGTAGACCATGTTATAAACGGTTCGCTTGTCGTTCTTTTTCCATACGCCCACATGCAGAATATCTTTTCCGATGAAGGTTTTCGCTTCCACTTTGGTAACCTGCATTGTTCCATCTTTTCGGAAAGTGATGATGTCGTCTAAATCTGAACAGTCAAAAACATATTCATCTTTTTTGAGCGAAGTTCCGATGAATCCTTCGGCTCTGTTGATGTAGAATTTCTCGTTTGCTACCGCTACATTAGTCGCATCTATGTTATCAAAAACACGAATTTCCGTACGGCGAGGCTTGTCTTTTCCATACTTTTTCTGAATGTTTTGGAAATAATTGATGGCGTAATCCACCAAGTTTTCCAAATCATGTTTCACCTGCTCCATTCTGTCCTCCAGTGCAGCGATGTTTTCCAGCGCTTTATCTCTATCATAGCGCGAAATTCTCATGAAAGGGAGTTCCGTTAGTCGGGCAATGTCCTCCGTAACTACCTCACGCATAAGGTTTTTGACAAAAGGTTTTAAAGCAGTGTCAATCGCTGAATAAACTTCTTCTTTGCTGGTTTTACCTTTGATTTCTTGGTAAATTTCATTCTCGATGAAGATTTTTTCTAAACTCGCAAAATGCCATTTTTCCTGAAGTTCGTGCAGTTCTATTTCCAGCTCTTTTTTCAGAAGAGAAACCGTGTGGTCTGTATTGTATTTCAGTATTTCCGAAACCGAAAGAAACATCGGTTTGTCTCCCACTATTACGCAGGCGTTCGGCGAAATAGAAACTTCGCAGTCAGTGAAAGCATAGAGAGCATCTATCATCATGTCTGGCGAAACATCATTAGCCAGTAAGATATTGATTTCCACTTCATCAGAAGTATTGTCCTCTATCTTTTTGATTTTAATTTTGCCCTTTTCATTAGCCTTTAAAATGCTGTCAATCAGGTCGCCTGTGTTTTTAGAAAAAGGTAACTCGGTGATGCATAGAGTGTTTTTGTCTTTTTGAATAATTCTGGCTCTTGCACGGATTTTTCCGCCTCGTTTTCCATCGTTATAGTTGGAAACATCTAGAAGCCCTGCCGTAAGGAAATCAGGGTAAAGCTGGAAACTTTTTCCTTTTAGATAAAGAATAGAAGCATCCAGTAACTCATTGAAATTGTGAGGCATAATCTTAGTAGAAAGCCCCACACCGATACCTTCCACGCCTTGTGCAAGGAGCAGTGGGAACTTCACAGGAAGATCCACAGGCTCGTTGTTTCTTCCGTCGTAGGATTTTACCCATTCCGTAGTTTTAGGGTTAAAAACCACCTCCAAAGCGAAAGGCGTAAGCCTCGCTTCGATGTATCTTGCCGCTGCTGCCGAGTCTCCTGTGTAGATGTTTCCCCAGTTTCCCTGAGTGTCTATCAGGAGTTCTTTCTGACCAATCTGCACCATGGCATCCGTGATGGAGGCATCCCCATGTGGGTGGTATTTCATGGTATTTCCCACGATGTTTGCCACCTTGTTGTATCTTCCATCTTCCAGCTCGCGCATAGAGTGCATGATACGGCGCTGAACGGGCTTAAAACCATCATAAACAGATGGAATGGCACGGTCCAAAATTACATAAGAGGCATAATCAAGAAACCAATCTTGATAAAGCCCAGATATTTTTTTTAAAGTTTCTTCTTTATGTTCGTTTTCTTGCATTTATTTTGTGTTTATCAGTCTGATATTTTGGTCGTTTAATTTGGTTTGAAGCCATTTTTTCAGCTTTTCTTCATCCAGCTTCTCTTTTTCTTTGATTTGGTAGAGGACGGTATTTTCTTGTTTACGCGAATCTTTTTCGTAACTGTTTAGTTTTCCGATAGATATGTTTTCTACCTCTGGGAAAATGATTCTGAGTTCTTTGATGAGCTGTCGGTCATCAAATTTGTATTCATTCAGCTCCGCAGTAAGGTTTTGGATGATGATATCTTTTTCAGAGAAATCCTTGTTCTGCTGATTGATTTCAGCTAAAATCTCACTTTTTAGATTAGATGAATTATTTTTTATCAAGAGTTTTGTATCCTTGATTTCGTAGTTGTCAGAAAGTTTTTTGTTAAGCGCTTGAATTTCAATACTGTCCATTCGCTGATTTAGTAAAACTAATTCTATGGTTTTTGGCGTATCATTTTGATTTATTTTCTTATAAATCACCGTATGCCCTCTGTCTGTAAATTCGTTTTTGATGAAATTTTCTACATTTTTTGTGTATTTATTATCACTAATGAGACGGTAAGCCAAGAAAATACTTGGAACAATCATAATAGTAAACAAAATATAAATGGAATATTTTACTTTTCTGTCAAATTTTTTATCCTGAGTAGAAACGGGTTTGTATTTAAGGAATTTAACAATAGTAAATGTAGCAATGGCGATGAAGAAGCAGTTGATAGAATATAAATATAAAGCTCCAGCAAAAAATTTAAAATTAAAAGTTGCCAGTCCAAACCCCGCCGTACACAAAGGCGGCATAAGCGCAGTGGCAATAGCTACCCCAGGGATAGGGTTTCCTTTTTCTACACGGGTGATGGAAATTATTCCTACAATTCCACCAATGAAAGCAATTAAAACATCATAAATATTAGGTGATGTTCTGGCCAAAATCTCAGACTGAGCCTCTTTAAAGGGACTGAGAGTAAAGTAAATCGCAGAGACTAAAAGGCTTACGATAGTGGCGGTGAGCAGGTTTTTTCCTGATTTTTTTAGAAGAGTTAAATCATAAATGGCAAGGGCAACCCCAATTCCTACGATAGGTCCCATAAGTGGAGAAATCAGCATGGCGCCGATAATCACAGCTGTGGAATTGACATTCAGACCAATAGATGCAATGAATATAGCACATGCCAAAATCCAAAGGTTAGCCCCTTTGAATGAAATGTTTTTTAAGACATCTTGTAAAACCTTGTCTTGTTTTTCTTCTCCTTCGTGTAAGTTAAATAAACTATGTTGTTTCATACTATTTATTGTCGTTATTGTTGTTTTCTTTGTTGGCTTTTATTGTTCGTTGTAATGAAAGTTTTAAATCCCTTATTTCACTGCTTGTAAGGTAGGAAATATCGTATTTTAGGATACTTTCTTTATGTTTTTTACTCGTGATTTTTATATATAACCTTTTGAATAACAATGCGTTTACGGTTTCAAAGGAAACGAGTTTGTATTTTGGGAATTCATCTTTTGCTTCTTTTCCTAAAAAAGGAATGATAGAGTGGTTTTTGAAGTTAAGCGCTTCTCCATCACTATCGTATTCGAATATCTGGCGACCTCTCAGGAAGATAATCACTAATCCCGCTCCTCCGATGAGTAAAAGGGATATGCTCGCCATTTTCCCAAAAACAGGCAGTTTGATGATGTTTAAAAAAGTCATAGCTCCGCCTATTATCACAAAGAGCAGGGAAAAAGTCAGTAAAAAATTGTATATAGGCGTTTTTTTTCTGTTGCTTAATCTCATGATACAAAAATAAATTGTTGAATATTAAATTTTACTCTGTTATTGCTTCTTCTACTACCAAGTTTTCAAGGATAAAGTTCTGTCTATCAGGTGTGTTTTTTCCCATATAGAATTCTAAAAGCTGGTCTATCGTGGTGTCTTTACCCACCACCACAGGCTCAAGGCGAATGTCTTTCCCAATGAAGTGTTTAAACTCTTCTGGCGAAATCTCTCCAAGCCCTTTAAACCTCGTAATTTCAGGGTTTTTTCCTAAATCTTCCAGCGCTTTTATTCGCTCTGCTTCAGTGTAGCAGTAGCGGGTTTCTTTTTTGTTTCTTACCCTAAACAAAGGCGTTTGGAGAATGTACAGGTGTCCATTTTTAATCACATCAGGGAAAAACTGTAGGAAGAAAGTAATCATCAGAAGTCTAATGTGCATACCATCTACATCGGCATCGGTAGCGATGATGACCTGATTGTATCTCAAATCTTCCAGACTTTCCTCGATATTTAGAGCGGCTTGTAAAAGGTTAAACTCCTCGTTTTCGTATACTACTTTTTTGGTGAGTCCGTAGCAGTTGAGAGGTTTTCCTTTTAGCGAAAATACAGCCTGAGTTTCCACATCTCTACTCTTCGTGATAGAGCCAGATGCAGAGTCTCCCTCTGTTATAAATATTTGAGTTTCAGTCTTTCTGGCTGCCTTTTGGTCATTATAATGCTGTCGGCAGTCTCTTAGTTTTTTATTGTGAAGAGAAACTTTTTTTGCTCTTTCTCTTGCTAATTTTTGAATTCCCGAAAGTTCTTTTCTTTCCCTTTCAGAAACTAATATTTTACGGTGAATAGCATCGGCAATTTCAGGGTTTTTATGAAGGAAATTGTCCAGTTTGCTTTTCATATAATTATTGACAAAAGTTCGGATGGTTTCCAGCTCGTTACCATTCGCGTCCTGTCCCATAGTGGTGGAGCCTAATTTGGTCTTGGTCTGAGACTCAAAAACAGGATTTCCAACATTGATGTACACCGCGCCGATGATAGATTTTCTAATATCTGCAGCCTCAAAATTTTTCCCGAAAAATTCTTTGATGGTTTTCACAAAAGCTTCTTTAAAGGCATTCAGGTGAGTTCCTCCCTGCGAGGTGTATTGTCCATTGACAAATGAAAAATAGGTTTCTGACTGGGATTTATCCGAATGGGTAATCGCTATCTCCATATCTTCATCCTTTATGTGGATGATAGGGTAGAGGATTTCGCCGTCTATTTCCTCTTCTAATAGGTCTTTCAGCCCGTTTTCAGATTCGAAAACAGAGTCGTTATAATAGATTTTCAGCCCTAAATTTAGATAAGTATAATTGCGAAGCATACGCTCCACATATTCATTTCTAAATTTATAATTTAGGAAAATAGTGCTGTCAGGAATGAAACTAACCTCCGTTCCGTTCTTTTCGGTCGTGTCTGTTTCTTCTGTTACTTCCACCAGTTTACCCTCATGAAATTGGGCGGATCTGGTTTTCCCATCTCGGACAGATTTTACCTGAAAAAAAGTAGAAAGGAAATTGACAGCCTTGGTTCCCACACCATTGAGACCGATGGATTTTTTAAAGGCGCCGTCATCGTATTTCCCACCAGTATTCATTTTGGAAACTACATCTACGATTTTTCCCAAAGGAATTCCGCGCCCATAGTCGCGCACTGTGACTTTTCCATCATTGATTTTAACATCTATTCTCTTCCCGAATTTCATTCGGAATTCATCGATAGAGTTATCTAAAACCTCCTTTAATAGGATATAAATCCCATCATCTGCCGCAGAGCCATCTCCCAGTTTACCGATGTACATCCCTGGACGAAGGCGCACATGCTCGCGAGGCTCGAGGGTTCTGATGTTATCTTCTGTATAGTTTGTCTGTTGTGGTGTGTTCATAAAGTTTCCAAAAAAGTGTAGCGACAAAGATAATAAAATATGGCTTTAAAGAAAAAACCATTATGATAAAAAGAAAAAACCACTCAGATTATTGAGTGGTTTTTGATTTATTTTGTTGAATTTTTGTTCCATTTAGGGTAGAAAGAACATTTTTGATAACGCTTATCTATTGATATGAAAGTATCAGGAAGCTGTTCTTTAGCCCATTTTTCCAGCATTTCGTTTTTCTTCTTGTTGAGAGCCATAGTCTTCACTCTTTCAAAATCAGTAGCAAGGTCTACTTGGTGAGCAGGAATGACATCTTCTATTTTTATGAAAATTACAGCTTTTTTTCTATTGTGCTCATCCTCAAATACATCTGTGATATCTCCTTTGTTATAACCTGCGATGTGGTAAGAGATGGACGGAGAAAGGTTTAGTTTTTCCTGTTTGTAGCCTCCATCTTCGCCAAGGATTATCCCTGCATTGTATTTTGTGCTTTTGTCATCAGAATACTTTGTGGCAGCTTCTTTGAAAGTAATTTTTCCGTTTACGATTCTTTTTCGGATGTCTTCCATCTCTTTTTTAGCTGCTTCTATTTCCTCTGCATTTGGAGTGTTTTTTATAAGGATATGTCTGACATCATATATTTTTCCTGATTTTTTTACAAGCTGGATGATGTGATATCCGTATTCTGTTTCCACAGGGTCTGATATTTCGCCTTCTTGCAGGTTGAGAGCTGCCGCCTCGAAGGGTTTTACCATTGTTCCTTTAGAAACATTTTTGTAAAGCCCGCCATTGGGTGCTGAGCTTTCATCCTCGGAGTAGATTCTAGCCTGAGTTTCAAAGTCCTCTCCATTTAGGATATCTTGTTTGATTTTCTTTAGTTTGTCTATAATCTCTTGTCTGTGTTTATCATTTAGTTTAGGATACATCACGATTTGAGACAAGATGATTTCCTCTTTTACCTCGGGTAATTGGAATTTATAAGTATTGTAGAAATCAGTAACCTCACTTGGTGTAATATCTGCTTTTTCAGTAATTCTAGCAAATTTACTTTGTCCATAGTAGCTGTCAGAATCTATTTTCTCTATCATGTTCTTCATTTCAGCCGAATTTCTGAACTTATATGTATCCAGCATTGCCTTTTCAGAAGGGAACTGACCTAGAATTTGGTTATATTTATTATTAACCTGTTCTTTTATTTCCTTGCTTCTGTTCGGGATTAGAGTATCTTTTTTTGCATGATATACTAGAAGTCTGTTATTTAGTAAGCTTTCTACAACTTCACAATTATCACCAGAAATCTTTTCACCCATTTGTTTTGCATGGTTTTCTTGCTCTGTGATGTCTGATTCTAGAACAATTTCATTTCCAATCACCGCAGCGATACCATCCACTAGCTGTCCTTTTTTCAGCTGTGCATTTATTTGAGTGGATAATAGTACAATTCCCAGCAATAATGCCTTTTTGATATTTTTTATCATATTTTTACTAAAATTAGTTTACAAAATTAAATTTCTTTGTGAGAAAATCTAAATTTTTTATTATAATTATTTCTTAAATTTTCAAATCTACCTCAAAAGTGGTAAGTTCTTGGAATTTTTTGATTCTTTGTTTCAGAATCATAGGAGAAACCTCCAAAAGTCTTTCTGTTCCGAATTTTTCTACGGTAAAAGATGCCATTGCAGAGCCTACTATCACAGCTGTTTTCATATTTTCAAAGGAAATGCTTTTTGTAGCTGCTAGATGCGCTGCAAATCCTCCTGCGAAAGTGTCTCCCGCTCCTGTAGGGTCAAAAACCTCCTCCAAAGGCAAGGCTGGAATAGCGAAAACTTTTCCTTCGCTGAATAATAATGCTCCATGCTCACCTTTTTTGATGATGACATATTTAGGGCCCATTTTATGAATTTTTTGAGCAGCTTTTGGTAGCGAATATTCTCCAGAAAGCTGTCGTGCCTCTTCATCATTTATCGTGATGACATCAGATTTAGCAATGACTTCCATCAGTAAATCCCAAGTGTGGTTCATCCAAAAATTCATAGTGTCCAAAATCACCAGTTTAGGGCGGCAAGACATGCCGTTTAGAACAGACAGCTGCGTGCTAGGGTGAAGATTTCCTAAAAGTAGGATATCATAGTTTTTACAATGTTCAGGAATTTTTGGCTCAAATTTTTCTAAAACATTCAGTTCTGTAGCCATAGTATCTCTGGAATTCAAATCGTTATGATACTTTCCAGCCCAGAAAAAAGTTTTTTCGTTAGGGAAAATTTCTATTCCTTCTATATTGATATTTCTGTCTGTCAATAAATCCAAATATTCCTGTGGAAAATCTCCACCAATGACAGAAACAAGGCTGACATTAGCATTTAAAACGGAAGCGGAAAGCCCTATATAAGTAGCCGCACCACCTAGGATTTTATCTGTTTTTCCAAAAGGAGTCTCAATAGCATCAAAAGCTACAGTTCCTACTGCCAAAAGATTCATTTGATTGTAAGTGTATGTATTTTAATTATTTATGTTTCCACTCGAAGGTTTCTATCATATGCATCAAGTCTTTCTTGATGTATTCTACCGCAGGTTGCAGAGAATCTGGTCTTGGTCTAGATTTAAAGTATAAATTAGCCGTTACGAAATGACGAGTGCTGTCCGTGATATAGATTTGGATATTAGACGCAGATTGCCCTTTCAATTCGTAAAAGTTCCCAAAAACTCTTTTTTCTGGATAAGAAAAAGATTTAGTATCTATTGCAGAAGCCCTGATGGTGTGTTCATAGACCATTTTTTCTACTTCTTTTATATGTAGATTAAAATCATTTTTGATAGGGAAATAAGTCACAAAAATATTGGCTCTCATTGTAGGATAAACCACATTATACCAGCAAGCCTGCTTAGCTTGGTGTATTTTTGCAAAGTCTGAATACTCAAATGAAAATGAACATTCCGAAGAAAATGGAATATACTTAGCCTCTGGATACTCTAGCCTAAGCTCTCCCTTTGGTTTGGGCTGGACATCACTATTACACGAAACGAGAAAAGTAAGTATAAAGCTTAAAAATAAATATCTAAACATTCCGCAAAAATAAGAATTTATATCAAATAAGAAAGAGTAGAAATAAATAAAGTAATTTAGAATGATTAAAAATAAATAAAAAATTATAAATTTGTAAATTCAAACAGACATAAGACACACTGGACGGAAACCTTTCAAATGTAAAAAAATGTGTCAAATCATTTTGCATGCTTTCACACAAAGCCCAGCATAAAAGCATTTATACTACAGGGAA
>CAUSFO010000034.1:0-16892 GCA_963530895.1 uncultured Flavobacteriaceae bacterium
TTATTTTATGCAAAAAGTCCGTGAAGCTATGAAATCCAGTGAGTCACACAAAATGGATGATAGAGTGCAGGTTGATGAATTTACCATAGGAGGAAAAGAGGAAGGAAAACAAGGTAGAAGCTATGACACAAAGAAAAAGAAAGTTCTTTGTGCAATGGAACTTACTGACCTAGGCAAAGTAAAGCGCTTTTATGCACTAAAATACCTGATTTTTCCTCAAAAAAACAGCTAATATTATGAAACTATATTCTATTCAATGCGGAAAATTTAAATTGGATGGCGGGGCTATGTTCGGCGTAGTTCCAAAATCCATTTGGCAAAAAACCAATCCTGCTGATGAAAAAAACTTGGTCGAGCTGGGTACTCGCTCTCTGCTGATAGAGGACGGGAAAAAACTAATTTTGGTGGACTGCGGACTGGGGAACAAGCAGGATGAAAAATTTTTCGGACATTATTCTCTTTTTGGGGATGATAGTTTGGATAAAGGTCTGGCTAAATATGGCTTTGTGAGGGAGGACATTACGGATGTGTTTCTTACCCATCTGCATTTTGACCACTGCGGCGGTGCTGTGGAATGGAATGACAGCCGCACAGGATACCAGCCAGCCTTCAAAAATGCTGAATTTTGGACTAATAAAAACCACTGGGAATGGGCAACAAATCCCAATCCTCGCGAAAAACCAAGTTTCCTGAAAGAAAATATTTTCCCACTAGAAGAAAGTGGTCAGCTTAGATTTTTAGACCTGCCTAAAACTGGGAATTACGGCTTTGCTCCAGACCTAAAAATGGATGTAATTTTCGTAGATGGACACACGGAAAAACAGATGCTTCCCGTACTAAAATACCAAGACAAAACCATCATCTACGCGGCGGATTTAGTGCCTACAGCAGGGCATGTTCCACTTATCTATGTCCCAAGTTATGATGTTCGTCCGCTGATAACTTTGGAGGAAAAAGAAAAATTCCTAAAACAATGCGTGGATAATGAATATCTGCTGTTTTTCGAGCATGATGCAGTGAACGAACTTGCATCACTTAAAATGACAGAAAAAGGAGTCCGAATCGATGAGACTTTCAGCTTTAATGATGTTTTTGGATACTAAAAAATGAAACTCAATTATCAGCTTACAGAAGAGGATTATCTGCAATTTTGCTTATTTGCAGCAAGTCAAAATTTGACTTTAAGAGATGCTAAAAGAAGAACATTATTTCTATTGATTTTAATTTTTTCTTTAGGTTCTGTTTGGGTATATTTTAGACTTCATTCTCTGTATTTCATTACTTTTTCTGTCACAGGAATATTGTATTGTATTTTTTATTATTTCTATGGATACAGAAGCGTTTTTAAGAGGGTGTATAAAAAGAATGTCAAGCGTCTTTTCAAAGAAAAAATAGGAATGGTATTTAGCGTTGTTTCTGATAATGAACTAATTACAATTTTATCTAACCAGACAAAATTAGAAATCAACCTCACCAATGTAGATTTCATAGAGGAAATAGCAGATTATTATTTCATTAAACTAAAAACTTCCGATAGAATTATCATTCCAAAAAGAATTTTTGAAAATGGTACAAATTCTGAAGCTTCATTGAGAAACTTTGCAAATCAGAACAATATCACTATAAAACAACTATTAGATTGGAAATTTTAATGAATTTTACTTCATAATTATCATTAAAACTAAAAAATGAACCAAAAAACGAAAATCATAGGACTCACAGGCGGCATAGGCTCTGGAAAGACCACTGCAGCGAAGTTTTTGGAGAAATTGGGGTTTCCTGTTTATTATTCTGACATCAGAGCAAAAGAAATCGTAAACGATGATAAAACCCTGAAAAAGAACATTATAGAACTTTTAGGAAGTGAGGCGTATGATGCAGAGGGAAACTACAACAGAAAATGGGTAGCAGAGCAGATTTTCAATAATGATGAAAAAAGACAAGCGCTCAACTCCATCATCCATCCTGCTGTAAAAGAGGACTTTGAGAAATGGACAGCCGCCCAGCAGAAAAAAATAGCTTTCAAGGAAACGGCTCTTTTATTTGAGCTAAATTTGGATAAAGAATGCTACAAGTCCTTACTCATCACCGCTGATGAAAATATCAGAATAAAAAGAGTGATGCAGAGAGACAAAAAAACCGAAAGCGAAATAAAAAAAATAATAGAAAAACAAATGCCCGAATCCGAAAAACAAAAACGAGCTGATTTTGTGGTTTTTAATAATGGAAATAAAGAGGATTTAAAGGCTGATTTAGAAAAAATTTTAGAAAAATTAAATTAAAAAAAATGAATTATCATACAAGAAAATGGGTAAAACCAGAGGATTTGAACCCAAATCACTCACTTTTTGGAGGAAGACTTTTAGAATGGATAGATGAAGAGGCAGCACTGTACGCCATCATGCAGCTGGAAAACCCGAGAGTAGTCACCAAATCAATGTCTGAAATCAACTTCGTGAGTTCGGCTAAACAAGGAGATATCATCGAGATAGGCATCCAAGCTATAAAATTTGGGAACAGCTCACTGACTTTGTCTTGTAAAGTGAGAAATACCATGACCTGCCAAACTATTATTACCATTGACAAAATAGTCATGGTGGCTCTGGATGAAAAAGGACACCCAACACGCCACGGCAAAACGCAAGAAAATAATGATGAAAAATGCAATGTGAATTTTTAGTTCATGGCATAGTTTTAGATTCGAAAACCTTTGTATACAATAAATTACTTAATTATGAAAAACTTAGTTACATTACTGCTTTTGGTGTTTAGTTTCACTTTGGGAACAGCACAGCACAAAACTCCTCATAGTCAAGGAGTAAAGAAAGAAACCAAAAAGAAACACCATTCCAAATAAAAAAATTCCACTACTTACTCATCACAAAAACTAAAAAAAGATGGAACGCCAGACAGAAGATACAAGGCCAATAAAAAGCTAAAAAAAGACGGAACACCTGATAAAAGGTATAAAGAAAATAAGTAAGTTGTCTCAGACAGCTTACTTTTTTGTACAATAATTATGTTTGTGATTGTTTAGCGTAGTTATATTTTTTATCTTTGCAGCCAAATTTTTAAACGAATAAATATAATGAGTGATACTATTATCTGCCCTGCTTGTGGTTCTGAATTTACTTATGAAAATGGTGATTTGATGGCATGTTCTCAGTGCTTTCATGAATGGAACCCAGCAGAAGAATCTACCAATAGCGGTGATAAAATCCTAGACGCCAATGGAAACGAACTCCAAAATGGCGACACTGTAGTAATCGTAAAAGACCTTCCTGTGAAAGGGGCTCCTAAACCTATAAAAGCAGGAACAAAAGTAAAAAATATCCGTTTAAATTTTGACAGCGACCATAATATCGACTGCAAAATAGATGGTTTTGGAGCAATGGGACTAAAATCTGAATTTGTGAAGAAAGCATAAAATGAAAAAATATTTAGTTTACTTTCTATGCATCGCCTTGGCGGGAACTACTGTTTCTTGTAAAAATGAAAAAGAGACAGTAAAAAACGAGCCCGTAAAAGAAGAGTCAGTAGCTGATTCTCAAACTTTTACAATAAATAAAGAACAAAGTAACATCGATTGGAAAGGTTATAAAATCTTTAAATCCGAGAGTACGAGCCACTTTGGGACAATGGATTTTTCGGAAGGAGATATCAATGTAAAGGACGGAAAATTGGTTTCTGGGAAATTGGTAATTGATACCAAATCCATTACATCCACAGATATAGAGGATAAAGAACTCGCTACAAAGCTTGACAATCACCTCAAAAACTCTGATTTCTTTGATGTAGAGCAGTTTCCTACGGCTACATTTGAAATCACAAAAGTAACTCCCTCAGAACATGGAGATTACAATTCCATTATTGAAGGAAATTTGACCATAAAAGGAATTACAAAGGCTGTGAGTTTTAACGCCAATGTAAAAGTTGATACCGAGCAGGTCAGCATATACACTGAGCCTACGGATATAGACAGAACGGAATTCGGAGTGAAATTCCAGCTGCCAATAAAAGATGGCATTATAAAAAATGAATTCACTCTACAAGTTGCTATAAAGGCTTTCAATAAAAAATAATTTTTTCATTTTTTTAATTTTATATGTCAGCCTGTCTATATTATTAGACAGGTTTTTATTTTGTTTAAAAACTAAAAAAATTGTAATTTTGTCGACCTAAATAAAAAACAGAAAATGCTAACAAAAATAGATGAACTTTTAAATGAAGTCCAAAAATTTCATTCTCAGAAAAAGGAAGAAATTGAACAATTCAGAATCAAATTCAATGGGAAAAAAGGGATTTTGAATGATTTATTTGAACAGTTCAAATCTGTATCCAATGACCAAAAAAAAGAATATGGTCAGAAAATAAACTTACTGAAACAAAGCATCTCTGCTAAACTAGAAGAGCTGACACAGAGCAGTTCTTCACAAAATGTAGTTGCCGAAAAGGAAGACCTTACCAGACCTGGATTTCCTTTGGAATTAGGGTCTAGACACCCTATCAATTTGGTAAAAAATAGAATCACAGATATTTTTAAATCTATCGGTTTTGCAGTGGCTGACGGGCCAGAGATAGAAGATGACTGGCATAACTTCACCGCGCTGAACCTACCTGAATATCACCCAGCAAGAGATATGCAGGATACTTTCTTCATCGAGACGAATCCTGATGTTCTGCTAAGAACTCACACTTCTTCTGTGCAAATCAGATACATGGAGCAAAATGAACCGCCTATCCGTATTCTTTCGCCTGGGCGAGTTTTCAGAAATGAGGCTGTTTCATCTCGTTCTCATTGCATTTTCCATCAAATAGAGGGACTTTATATCGATGAAAATGTGAGTTTTGCGGACTTGAAACAAACCATTCAGTTTTTCACTACGGAACTTTTCGGAAAGTCAAAAATCAGAATGCGTCCTTCTTATTTCCCTTTCACTGAGCCAAGTGCAGAGGTGGATGTATATTGGGGGCTAAATTCTGAAACAGACTACAGAATCACGAAAGGAACAGGCTGGCTGGAAATCATGGGCTGTGGTATGGTAGACCCTGCCGTTCTCAAAAATGTGAACATAGACCCTGATAAATACAGCGGATATGCTTTCGGTATGGGAATAGAGCGAATCGTAATGCTTCTTTACCAAATGTCAGATATTCGTATGTTCTTTGAGAATGATATCAGAACTTTGGAACAATTTAAATCTCTATAAAAAAGAAAGTCAGGACAAAAATCCTGACTTTTTTATTTTAGTATCCAGAGCCACTCTGTCCCTTCCCTATCAATGCCAATGCGGAGGATGTTCCTATTCGTTTCACTCCCATTTTTATCATTTCCTCAGCTTCTTCTTTTGTTCTGATTCCACCTGCTGCTTTTACTGGCAGAACATCTGCATTATCCAGCATGATTTGAATGCCTTCTTTGGTCGCGCCGTTTGGTTTTCCGTCTTGAGTTTCATAGAAACCAGTAGAGGATTTGATGAAAATATTAGAAAGCTGTTCCTTCGTAAAACTGATAGTCGCCCATTTTACGATATTTTTAGTAATAGAAGCTATCTGCTCATCGGTCAAAGCTGCGATTTCTATAATCCATTTTGCTACCTTGTTATTTTTCATACAAAGCTCTGTGCATCGTAGAAATTCAAATTTAAGCACTTCCAGACTTCCTTTTTTAAAGGCTTCATAGTTAATTACAAAATCCAGTTCATCAGCTCCATCATCTATCGCCTGTTGTGCTTCTTTTAGTTTTTCGTACACAGGAGCTATTCCCTCATGAAAACCTATTACTGTTCCCACTTTCACAGCAGGATTTTTTTCACTCAAAAACTGCTTAATCTGTTTCACATACTGCGGGCGAATCATCACCGCAAACAGCCCATTATCCGCAGCTTCCTGAGCCAAATCATATACCTTTTTCAATGTCTCTTCCTCAGAAAGTCCTGACTGAGCAGGAGTTTTGAGGTAAGTTGAATCTAAATAATTTCTTGTTTCCATAGCCCAAAAGTATAACTTTTATTAGATTAGTTTCAAAAAAATTAAAATGAGATAAATCATAAATCTATTCCTCTTTGAAGAAATCCTGATATTCCTGCCAAAATTCTTCGAGTTTCTGCATTTTTTCGGAGAGAAACTCCATCGTTTCCTGCCATGTATTCCTATTGTGAATGCAGACTCCTTGTTTTTCGACAAATACACAAGATACCTCCTTTCCGTTTTCAAGCTCGAAAGAATCCGAATAAACTGCATCTTCCCAATATTCCTCAAAGACGCCCTCCATGGACTGCATCTTCTCAAAATACTTCACTCTATGGTCTAAATTTCCATCTATCTCCACCAAAACCATTGCTTTTTTGGTGTCAAAATAGAATTTGAAACTAAAACCCTTTATTTTGGTATTATACAATGTCCATTTTGTAGGAAAAGATTTCCCAAAAGATGTCCAAAACTCCTGCCGCATCCGCTGCGATTCTTCTTTACTAAACACTATAAAAAATTAAATTTTACTTATTTCTAAAAATTCTCAAATACTCCCAGACCAAACAGCGCAAAATCATACTTTGCAGGGTCTTTTTCATCCATTTTCCTCAGCTGAAAATCAAGCTCTTCCACTGTTTTCCAGTCGTTCTGTGTTCTCTGTATCAGCCCCAGTTTCCGCGAAATATTCCCCACATGGACATCCAGCGGAACGGACAAATATTCCTGACCGATATTTTCCCAAATTCCCAAATCTACGCCCTTATTATCCTTCCGAACCATCCAGCGGAGATACATCATCAGCCTTTTCGCGGCGGAATTTTTATAAGTGGAACTGATATGTTTCTGGCTTCGGTGCTGAAAATCGCCCTCAAAAAAAGCATTTCTAAAACGCTCCAAAGCATGATAAAAATTGGTCTCGCCTTCTTTTAATAAAAATAGATTTTCTAAACTTTCATTCTTTGTATAAATCCTTCGCAGAGCGGACAGAAAAAACTTAAAATCCTCCAAAGAAAATGTCCTGTGAACGGCCTTATTCTCCATTTTTTCAAAATCTTTCTCTGTGAAATTCATCACAAAATCATACGGCGAACTGCCCATCATCATGAGCATTTTTTCTGCACTTTTGATGATGGATTTTCGGTTTCCCCAAGCGATAGTTGCCGTTAAAAATCCTATAATCTCTATATCCTGTTTCAGCTCGAAACGATGCAGCATCTGAATAGGATCGCCCAGCACGAAATCAGGATGATTATACTGCTCGGCTTTTTCGTCCAAAAAAGATTTTAAATCATTCATTATCTATCATTTACATCGGAAGAAAAACAGCTCCTATACCAATTATAGTCTGTTTGTGATTATAATCAATCAGAGAATCTCCATAGCCGTGAGACGCCTGAAGCATCATTTTAAGAGTTCCTTTGATAGGATAAGTCCAAGAAAACTCTGCAAAACCTCTATTATGCTTAAAATTCAGATTATTACGAAAAACCAAAGAAAAAATATGATTTTTTCTGGAATAGCCGATGGTAAATTCGGTTCTTCCCACATATTCCTCTATGCTGGGATTATCATCATCATCCCCTTTTTCGGTAAATCTCTGCCATAATTTATTTGTAATGGCAAAATCTCCCCACTCAAAAGCAGTCATGAGAATAAGCCTGTTCCAGCTTCGTGAGAGCAGTTCCTCCTTTCCATTAGACTGGTGATTTACGGATATTCCTGCCATTTTGATTCTAAATTTCCCAGCGGATAGGTTCAGCGGATAGATGAACATCAGCTCTGGCTCATAGTTGGTCTCGCGGAAAGGGCGGGACATTTTACCATTATAAACCTGCCAAAAAGACTGCTGGGTAAAACCGAGCCAAAGATCGCCCTTGTTCCAGAAAGCACCCTGTAACACCTTGGCTTTCAAGCTAACCTGAAATTTGGCTTCTATATTTTGAAAGTTTTTGTATTCTGGAACTGCTCGATTGGCATTCAGACTCACAGGCTGCCTATTAGGAAGACTTGAATATCTAGAAACAATGATATAATTTGGTCTGTATGCTGTCAAAATAAAAGTTCCTCTTTTGTAGGGCTCTTTCAGCTCCCACATGCGGTCTATCGGGTCAGAAAAATATCCTTTGAATGATGTGTCTGGATTTTCTTGTGCGGTCTGCAATGTGTCTTTTTCCTGCGAAAACGCTACAATATTCATCAATAAAGATAAAAACAGAACTAACCTCTTGTTCATGATTTTTTATTTGATTTTTTATTTAATCTTAATTTATTTCTACGCGTTCCAAGGCTTTGGGAAGGAAGGTATTTTTGAATACAACTTTGGCTTCTTCTAAAAACACTGAATAATCCGTATATCGATTAGAAAAATGCCCTAAAATCAACTTTTTTACTTTGGCTTTTTCTGCAATCATTGCCGCCTCTATCGCAGTGGAATGCCCTGTATGTTTGGCTAAATCCTTCAAATCATCTAAAAAAGTAGCCTCGTGATAGAGCAAATCTACTCCTTCAATAATCGGAATTACCGACTCCAAATAGCGGGTATCACTACAAAAAGCGTAAGAAACAGACGCCTCGGGCGGAGTGGTAAGTATTTCATTTTTAATGACATAGCCATCACTTAGGACAAAATCTTTTCCTCGTTTGATGTTATGATAATCACAAATTTCTATTTCTGGATATTTGGCGATTTCATTCATATTCAGGTGGCGTTCCTTTGGTTTTTCTCTGAAAAGATAGCCATTGCAGTAAATCCTGTGGCTGAGCGGAATGGTATAAACTTCCACCTTGCTGTCTTCGAAAACAAGCACGGATTCCTTTCCCTTTAATTCGTGGAAAACCAGTTCAAATCCTTTGTTGGTTTCGGTAAGCCTCAGCACGGTTTCTATCAGCTCCTGAATGCCCGCAGGCCCGTAAATATGCAGCGGAGTTTCCCTGCCGAGCAGCTGAAAGGACGAAATAAGCCCAGGAAGCCCAAAACAATGGTCGCCATGGAGATGAGAAATAAAAATATGATTGATTTTAGAAAACTTGGCTTTGGCTTTTCTCAGCTGCACCTGCGTTCCCTCGCCGCAGTCTATCAGAAAATGCCGTTCTGCCATCTCTAAAACCTGTGCCGTAGGCGAGGAAGTGACGGTAGGTATGGCAGAATTAAAACCTAATATGGTAAGAAATGCGCTCAATGTCTTTAATATTTTAAGCGACTAATATACGAAACTTTCTTTTTTTATAAAATATAAAATAAGGCGCAGGCTTTGTTTATGGATTTAATATTTTTTGGTTACCTTTGTTTCCATTTAAATTTAATTTCATGAAAAAAGTTTTAACCACATTAGCATTAGCATTGATGATGAATACCTTTCAAGCGCAAAACTATGAGGAGATAAAACATACGGACAGAAATGGTTTCTCGTATGTTACGGTTTCTAATGATGAAAACGGCGTGAGAGTCTATACTCTGAAAAACGGACTAAAAGTTTATTTAGCAAAAAATTCTGATGCGCCGCGAATCCAGACCTACATCCCTGTAAGAACGGGAAGTAATAACGACCCTGCTGACAATACAGGACTGGCACACTATCTGGAGCATATGATGTTCAAAGGAACTTCTAAAATAGGAACGCAGGACTGGGCAAAAGAGAAAAAATACATAAAACAAATTTCTGACCTCTACGAACAGCACAAGGCAGAAAAAAACGCTGAAAAGAAAAAAGAAATCTACAAAAAGATAGATGCCATCTCTAAAGAAGCGTCTAAATATGCCATTGCCAACGAATATGACAAGGCGATTTCTTCCCTTGGAGCTACTGGGACTAACGCCCACACTTGGCTGGATGAAACGGTTTATAAAAACAATATCCCAAGCAACGAGCTGGAAAAATGGTTCAAAGTAGAGCAAGAGCGATTCTCTGAACTGGTTCTAAGGCTATTCCACACCGAGCTGGAAGCTGTTTATGAGGAGTTTAACCGAGGACAAGACAACGACGGCCGACTAATGAGCTACGAGCTGATGGATGCCCTATTCCCTACGCACCCAAACGGACAGCAGACCACTATCGGGAAGTCTGAGCATCTGAAAAACCCTTCTATGGTGGCTATTCACAAGTATTTCAATGAATACTATGTGCCGAACAACTATGCACTGGTGCTAGTGGGAGATTTGGATTTTGATAAGACAATTCTTTTGGCTCAGAAATATTTCGGAAACTTTAAGCCTAAAGCATTACCGAAAAAATCACAAATCGTAGAAAAGCCAATGGACAAAATCGTGAAAAGAGTGGTAAAAAGCCCTTCTGCACCACGATTACAAATGGCATGGAGAACAGATAGCTACGGAACAAAAGAAGCAAGAATGGCGGAGCTGGTAGCACAGATTCTCAGCACCAACAGCAATGATGCAGGACTTCTAGATTTAAACCTAAACCAAAAACAAAAAGTGCTTCGTGCGATGGCGTATGTGCTTCCGTTCAAACAATATGGATATTTGGCGCTTTCGGCTGTACCAAAGGAAAATCAGTCTCTTGATGAGGCGAAAAACCTTCTTTTGGAACAGATAAATTTAGTTAAAAAAGGTGAATTCCCAGACTGGATGCTGACTGCCATCATCAATGATATGAAAAAAGACCGCCTAAAAGGCTGGGAAACAGCTGATGGACTGGCGTCATCACTATACAACACCTATATCCGTGAGAGAAGCTGGGAACAGGAACTGGAAGACATTCAGGAGTATGAAAAAATCACAAAAGCGGATATTGTGAAATTTGCGAATGATTTCTTTAAGGATAATTATGCGATTATCTACAAAGAAAAAGGCGATAATGACAAACTTATCCGTGTGGAAAACCCAGGAATCACACCGATAGAGCTAAACAGAGAGGCTCAGTCTCCGTTCCTGAAATCTATACTAAACGAGAAAGTAGAGGAAATAAAGCCTGTTTTCGTAGATTATCAAAAAGAAATAAAAACCGACAACATCAATGGCGTAAAGCTGAGCTTTATCCAAAACAAGAAGAATAATCTGGCTCAGATGAACTACATTTTCCCATTCGGAACGGATAATAATAAGGAACTTTCCGTGGCGTTTACTTTGTTCAATTATTTAGGAACGGACAAATACAGCCCAGAGGAAATGGAAAAAGAGTTCTTTAAACTCGGTATCAATCATAGTATTCGTGTGGATAAAGACCGTATCAATATTACTTTATCTGGTTTGGAAGAGGATTTGGCAAAAGGTGCAGAGCTGTTTGACCATTGGCTTAGAAATGTGAAAGCTGATGAAAACATCTATAAAACGGTGGTAAACACTATTTTAGAATCTCGTGAAGTAGCCAAAAAAGATAAGAAAAACATCATGGCGGCGCTTACCAGCTATGCGAGATACGGCAAGAACTCCAGATTCAGAGATGTGGTGAGCAAGGAACGCCTTCTTTCGGCGAAAGCAGAGGATTTCGTGTCTATGGCAAAAAACATAGTAAATGCGCCATACGAAGTATTTTTCTACGGAAAAGATTTGGAGAAATTCAAGAAAAACCTAAGTCCGATTATCAAAAAATCTAATGTAAAATACGACCTTCCTGCAGCTAAAATCTATGCTGAGCCTAGCACAGACGGAAAAGTATATTTCACAAACTATGATATGGTGCAGGTGGAAATGAGCAAAGTGGGAAGAGGCGAAACCGTAGACCTGAAAGACTTTGGGAAATCCAGCGTTTTCAATGAGTATTTCGGTTCTGGGCTTTCATCTATCGTATTTCAGGAAATCCGTGAGGCTCGTTCTTTAGCTTATTCCGCGTATGTGAACTATTCTCGCTCTGGCGAAAAAGGAAAGCACGACTATGTGGTAAACTACATAGGAACACAGGCGAACAAACTGGGACAAGCCGTAGAAGCTATGAACGGACTGATGGCAAATCTTCCGCAGATACCAGCACAGTTTGACAATGCTAAAAACTCTTCGCTCAAGCAGATAGCATCACAGAGACTGACTAAACAGAACATCTATTTCAACTATCTGGCAACGCAGAAATTAGGCTTTAACCACGATATTCGTAAAGATGTCTATGCTGAAATCCAAAATCTAGATCTGGCGAAGCTGACCAATTTCTACAACCAAAAGATAAAGCCGATAAGCTACAATACGGCTATCATAGGGAAGAAAGAAAACCTTGATATGGCGGCTATCAGCAAAATGGGAGAATTCGTAGAGGTAAGCCTCGAAGAAATTTTCGGATATTAGACCTTGTCTAAACAAAAGACCTTACAAATTTGTAAGGTTTTTTTTATTTTTTGAAAATCATCTTATTTAGAATGAATAAAAATAGTATCTTTGCCAAAAATTTTATTTAACGATTTATTCATGAAAAAAATAATTATAGGAGCTGTATTATTAGCAGGATTTGTAAATATAAATGCCCAAACCGCTAAAAAAGACAGCTTGAAAGAAAAACAAATAGAGGAAGTAGAACTATTTGGAGAAAGAGGAAAGCAAAACAAAGGTATAGAGGTTATTACCCGTATTCCTTTAAAAATAAGAGATCAAATCCAGAGTATTTCTGTGATTTCGGATAGAGCCATTGCAGAAATGGGAGCGCTCAACATCACAGATGCAGCCAAAAATATCCCAGGTGTAGTGCTGTTCAGCACTTATGGAGGCGGGGCAGAGTCTATGTCCATCCGTGGTTATAGAGGAACTCCTGTCCTAAAAAACGGCGTACTGATGAATTCTGATTTCCGTACAAGTTCCATGCTTACCGATATGCAGGGAGTAGAGAACATCCAAGTAATCCGAGGTTCTGCGGCAATTACTCAGGGAATTGGTTCTGCTTTGGGAGCTGCCGGTGGGGTAATTAACATTACAACTAAAAAACCTAAATTCCAAAACGCAGGAAATGTAGGTTTCCGATACGGAAGCTGGAATTTATTCCGCCCCACAGTAGATTTCCAAAGAGTTTTGGACAGCGAAGGGAAAGTTGCCATTCGGTTCAATGCTGCTTACCAACATAACGAATCCTTTACTGACTATGTGAAGGGAGAAAGGGTGTATGTAAATCCTTCCGTAGCATTCCGGCCAGACAACAAAACGGAAATCATTGCGGAGATGGACTATATGTACAACAAGAGAACTCCCAACCGAGGAACTGTAAATTTAGCTCCAAATAATGTAAATGCCATCTATGAGCTTCCTAAAAATAAATTTTTAGGCTTCGCCTCTGACAATGTAAAAACAAAAGCCTTTAATTTTGGAATTTACGCCGATAGAAAACTTAGCGAACATTTCCGCGTAAGAGTGGCTTATCTACAAGGCGACAATAGTGAAGAAGGAGTATCCACAGGGCGTCTATCCACTGTTGGAGACCCCGTAAGTAACTATGCTCTGAGAAAGAGAACTGTTGCTAAAAGCGGCGGAGAAGACCACAGCAAAGTATTCCAAGCTGATTTCATAGGACATGAACTAAAAACAGGAATTCTGAAACACACTTTCCAGCTTGGTTTTGACTGGAAAGAGTCTTATACTACTACCAATACTTACAGCGGAGGCTATAAAGAACTCTCCCCTATTGATGTAACTGGCACTGTTTCTAACATCCTGCCTTCCAATGTAGATATTCATTCTTGGACGAAAACAGGAAGTTCCTCTTCTCCTAAATCCCCTATCTACGGGCTGATGGCTCAGGAAGTAATGTCCATCGGGAAATATGTAAAAGCCATCTTAGGCGTGAGATACAGCTCTTACCAAGGAAATAATCAAAAAGGTAAGAAATTCGCTTGGGATCCTTCTTTCGGTATTATGATATCGCCGTTTTTAGAAAATATAAATCTCTACGCTTCCTATACCACTACCACAGGCCTTAGAGGAAATGACAATCTTCTGCAAGGCGGCGGGACAGTAGGAGCTTCTGTAACAAGACAATGGGAAGCGGGTATCAAATCCGATTGGTTTGAAGAAAAACTGAGATTTAATGTCAATTTCTACTCTATGGATATGAATAATCTATCATACAATGTTTTAGATTTACATGGAAACAATACTCAATTCCATGATTTCGCAGGAGACCTTACCAGAAAAGGAGTAGAAATAGACCTCATCGGTAAAATCCTCCCAGAGTTGGAAGTCATGGCAGGATATTCTTACCTTGATGCTAAATACCACGACAGCCCTGCTTATGTAAACGGCTCCAGACCGATGATGGCGGCTAAAAACACCGCAAACGGCTGGCTGAACTACACTTTCCGAAGCGGCTGGCTGAAAGGGCTCAGTTTCGGGGGAGGTGTCTACTATGTAGGCGAAAGACCAGTGAACGAGTACACACAGAAAACCATCATCCACAATACCACACCACGCGAGAAACCATTTATGCTGAACGCCTACACCACCATAAACGCACAGATAGGCTACACCTACAAAAACGCCAGCATCCGTGTGTTTGCCAATAACTTGACCGATGCCATAGGATACAACGCCTACTACCGTGGTGGTTTCCTTAACAGAAACGACCCGAGAAACTTCGCGGTGCAGATAAATTATAAATTCTAATCAACATTAAATAAATTCAAAATGAAACTATCCCATTTATTTTACACAGGACTTTTGGCTTCCGCAGTAGTGGTATCATGCCAAAAGAAAGAAGATAAACCGGCGGGGCAGAACGAAACAAAAAAAGAAGAACCTGCCGATAAAAAGAGAAAACCACTTGATTTTGCTCCCGTAAAAGCCGAGCTGAAATTAGATACAGAAAAGGAAAAGCAGTTTGACGAAATTACAGCTAAATTCCAAAAAATGCGCGAAGAAAGCTTCCAAGCAGCCAAGCAGTCCGGCAAGATGGACAGAGTAGCTTTGGGCATTAAAAATGAGGAAATCACCAAACAGCAGGCAGAGGAAATGAGCAAAGTGCTAAGCCCGGAACAAATGGAAATCTTCAACAAATTCGTGGATGAAAACTCCCGAAAAAGACCAAGATACAACGATGAACTTCTGGCAAAAATCCAAAAAGAAGCTCAGCTTTCTGACGAACAAATGAAAGTAGTAAATGCTGCCAATGATGCTTTTGAAAAATCTTTCAATGATGCGCATGATGTCTACCATGGAAACAATGATTTAGCCAAAGAATACTGGGAGAAGTTTGACACCCAGCGAAAAGCTGTTATCAAGAAAACGCTTTCTCCAGAGCAGTATACTAAATTTGAGGAAGTGGTAAAAGAAGTGAACTTCAAGCCAAGAAAGAAATAACATTTTTTCATTTTACTTTATATTTGCAGCACTAAGGCAGGGGCTATTGTCTTAGTGCTTCTTTCATCAAATCATCAATATGGGAAAACTACGCAAAATTCTCATCCGTAAAAGGCGCAAGGATGAAAGCTTCTTCAAATACACCATGGGGCTGTTCCACCTCTGGGGGGCGCTGGTTTCTTTTCTGGTCATCTGCACCATCTGCCTTACGGGGTGCATCTACGCTTTCAAAACGCAGATTATAGACCTTTATAATTACGACAAAGTTTTTATCAAAAGCGCTGATACGCCCATCGATGTAAACAAAATTCAGGAAGATTTTACCCAAAAGGGCAGAAACATCACCTCGCTTTTCATCCCAAAAGACAAGAGCAGAAGCTGGAGCATTTCTTACACAGATGCGCAGGGCTACCTGCATTCCACTTATTTTAATCCCTATACTATGGAAGAGCTCGGCGCCCAAGACCACAGTTTAGACGGCTTTTTTGAGACTGTGCTTGGTCTGCACCGGAACCTTCTCTTGGGCAGTTTTGGGCGACAGATAGTGGGCGGTTCGGTCATTATTTTTGTGTTACTGCTTTTCTCGGGCTTTGTGCTGTGGCTTCCGAAAAGGCTCAAATTCCTAAAAGAAAGCCTTACGGTAAAATTCAGTGCTAAATTCCAGAGAATCAATTATGACCTGCACAGGACTATGGGCATCTATTCCATGGTTTTCCTTCTGTTGATAGCCGTTACGGGGCTTTATGTAACCTATCCATGGGTCAAAAATGCCATCATCACTTCTCTCGGCGGGGAGTCTCTCTCGGAAATAAATGCCGATAAAACTGCTCCCGAAGAAGATGATGAATTTGCAAAACTGATGGAGGACATGCTCGCCCAGCAGGACGAAAAAGAAAACACGGATGTAAATTCCGTTCCGCTGAGCCAAATTCTCACCGAAATACAGAAACACCTCAACTATGAGGGGAATACCACCATCATCCTGCCAAATGCAGAAAGCCCGCGCTACCAGATTACGAAAATCAACTCGGAGAATACTCTCGGAGCGATGTTTACCGATGAAATAAGCCTTGACAAAACGGGACAACTGAAATCCAAAGACCTCTTTGCCGACAAACCGCTGAGCAAACAGTTCACCATGATAGCCCGTCCTCTGCACACCGGCGAAATCATGGGACTACCCAGCATTATTTTCTACTTCTTCATGTCCCTCATCGGGTTTCTTCTGCCCGTAACAGGGCTGATGATCTGGTGGAACAGAGTGAAAAAGCAATAAGCATAGAAATATTTTCTATGCTTATTAAAAAAAATTCTATGCCTATAAAATTAGGAACTTATAGGCATAGGTTTTTAATTAATGGAAATCCAGCGTATCCCTACTTGCTTATTTTTTCATAGGTGAGCGTCGCTAGAGTATCTTTGATGTCTTTCCCTGGGGTAAAGATTACTTTCACCTGTTTGATGCTTGCTGCGGTCACTTCCTTTTCTGTAGCTTTCCCCTCACTGCTGAAACTCACACGGAGGCTTCCCAGCTCCCCAATGCGTACTATCTGCCTGTCTGCCAGAGCATCTTTCATCACATCTACCAAGGCATAGAGCACAGCGCGGATGTCTGCCCCGCTTACTGTAGAGATTTTTTCTATATCTCTGGTAAGCCTCGAAGAAATTTTCGGATATTAGACCTTGTCTAAACAAA
>CAUSFO010000035.1:0-16455 GCA_963530895.1 uncultured Flavobacteriaceae bacterium
AATTGCTTTTATTTTATTCGAGTTTATAGACATTTTTTATCAAAACTTTAAAAAGTATAAGAAATAAAACAGTTTTTTCATAGAAAACACCTTCCTCCAAAATTTTGGAGGAAGGTATTTTAGTTTAGAAATTTTTAAAAAAACAAATTTATAATTAGAAATGGTAGGAGAGCCCTAATTGGAGATTTCCTGTACGGAATTTAGCTCTATCCTTTTTGCCATTATGATCTTCTTTTTCATTGTAAGGAGAAGTTATTCCCATGCTGTATCTCAGATTAACACTAAATTTCTCTGTGATGAAATATCCTCCTCCAAAATTCCATCCAAAGAAAGCGCCTTTGGTATACTCCTTAAAACTTTTTTTGTCTGGAATATTGTTGCGTCCAGCTTTATCGGTGTTGACCTGCTCTGATTTTATAGTAATATTCACCTCTGGACCTGTTTCTATATACACCTGAGGAATAAATTTAAATTGAAATGTAACAGGAATATTAATGTGGCTGAGAGTCCAGTATCCCTTTACATTAGTATCTTCTTTATAGTTTATTTTTGTTCCAAAATGCTGATAGAGAGCGTCTAATTGGACAGCTATTTGCTCACTAATAGAATAGTTTACGAAAAGTCCGCCATAGAATCCTATCTTGCTTTTCAGATTTCGATAAGTTTCGTCTTTAACTGATATTTTGTTGAGTCCTCCACCAGCTTTGATACCGAAAGTGAACGGCTGATTTTTAGAATAGCTTTTTTGTGGGCTGCTTACTCTATTAGATTTGTTACTAGCTACTGCTTTTTTCTTTTGTGCTGCTGCCCATCCCATAGATAGACATAAAACAGCGATAATTATTTTTTTCATATGGTAAAAATTAAAAGTTGTCTTTTTAAAAACAGGCAATTTTATACAGAACAATATAAAGATTGCCTGTAAATCACATTAGTGATTTTGAAAATGATTTTAGCAATTCAAAGGTATTGTGAATAAACTAGTTACACAATCCCCAAAAAGCGTGTATTTTTATAAAATTTTATCCCCGTTTTTAGGGATTTTGTTTTTTGAATAATGCTTGGAGTAATAATTTTACTAATTTTACAATCATATAGTTTAAATAAATGATACGGAGTAAGTGTATATTTTTCATCTTTTTTTCAATCATTGTTTTTTCGCAGAATAGTTCTTCTGAAAAATACATTGACAGCCTAAACAGTGAATATCTGAATGCAAAAAATTCAAAGAAAAAAGTTCGTATCTTGATGGA
Source organism: uncultured Flavobacteriaceae bacterium (assembly GCA_963530895.1). Classification (GTDB taxonomy): domain Bacteria; phylum Bacteroidota; class Bacteroidia; order Flavobacteriales; family Weeksellaceae; genus JABCPE02. The sequence continues at coordinate 1,254 of CAUSFO010000035.1, forward strand.
AATTTCTGATTACTGGTCATATAGAGATACAGCAGTAGCTTTTTCAAAACTTAGAGAAGCAGAACAGTTGATAGGAGGAGATAATTTCCTAAAGGGACTTCATGCCTTCTATAAAGCGGGAATTTATTATGATAAAAACATTAGTAAAAGCCAAGAACTCTACATGAAAGCTGAAAATTTCTTGAAAACATTTTTCTCCGAAGAGGCTTTTTACTACAGAGCGAAACTGTGGCATAATTACGGAGCATTGGAACAGATGAAGGGAAACAATATGGAGTTTCTGGACATTACGCTGAAAAAATGTATTCCTCTTGCTGAAAAGTCAAAGAATAAGGAACTTTTGGCGGGATATTATGTAGATATGGGGATGATTTTTAATAATTCAAAAGAATATGATAAATCAATAGACTATATAAAAAAAGCAGTTGATATTTTAGAAAAAAACTCAAAAAGAGGCGAGGGAATAGTTTGGGCATATCTAAATCTTGCAACGGTATATTTGGAAATAGGAGAATTAGCTTTAGTAGAGGACAATATTTTAAAAGCCGAAAAAACATTAGAACAACTACCTCATTCTCAGTATAATGTGTTTCTTTATCAGCTGAAATCCAAATATTATAATAGAATAGGTAAACAGAGTAAAGCTTTGAATGCTATTCAAAAAGGGATAGACCTAGCAAAGGAAATGAATTTGGATTATGATTTTTTATCCCTGAGTTACGAGAAGTATAATTATTTAAAAAACTCTTCTCAATATTTAGAGGCGCAGAAAATACTCTCTGAACTTTTGGATAAGAAAATGGGAAGTAAAAAAAACAGGCTTATACTTCTTAATGAAATGGCTGAGTTACAGAAGATAATGGGCAATTATAAAGATGCTTATAGTTATCTGGAGCAGTTTAAATTTTTAAGTGATACCATACAGACTGAAAATGAAAAAATACAAATTTTGGATTTGGAAGCTCAGTATAAAAATAAAGAACAGCAGAAAGAAATACAGCATTTAGAGGAAAGAAGCAAACAAGAACGAATAATCTTTTGGATTAGTTTGTCTTTATTTATAAGTGTAGGAGTATTAATGAGTTATGCGCTTTATGAAAGAAAAAGGAAAAACAAACATAAACTTGTTAGTTTAGAACAGGAAAGAAAAATAGACATTAACAAAGCTCTTATCTACGGGGAAAATAAAGAACGAGAGCGAATAGCTAAGGAACTGCATGATGGCATAGGGGGAAGAATGACAGGAATAAAGATAAACTTAGAAAATATGATGGAGAGTGAGGGATATTATATGCTTGAAAAACCTATTGCTCAATTGGATAAATGTATAACAGAACTTAGAAATACTCTTAGAAATCTAACTTCTGAAACACTTCATAAGTTTGGTTTGGAAGAAGCATTACGGGATTTTTGCCAAAATATACAGACAGATTATTTAAAAATATCCTGTTATACTAAAAATCTTAATCAAATAAAAGAAAAACATCAGCTGCATATCTATCGTATTGTTCAAGAGGGAATAAATAATGCCATAAAGCACTCTGGAGCAACACAAATTCTGGTACAGTGTACTTTTGAAGAAAATTTGTTACTCATAGATATAGAAGACAATGGAAAAGGCTTTGATGTGCAGAATATACAGAGAAATTTAGGATTACATAATATAGAACGACGCGTAAATGCCCTTGATGGTACTCTTAAGATAGAATCTTCCTTGGGTAAAGGTACTGTGATGAGTATAGAAGCTAAAATAGAATAAAAAAACTTAAAAGATGATAAAGATAATAATTTGTGATGATCATCCTTTGATAACAGAAGGCTTGAAGAGCTTTATAGAAAATAGAGATGAAATGCAAATAGTAGCTACAGCTACTTCTGCAGCTGAATTATGGCAAGTATTGGAAGAAAATGAAACTGATGTTCTTATACTAGATATTAGTCTTCCAGACGGGAATGGGGTGGATATTTGTGCAGAAGTGAAAAAAATATATCCGCATATTAAAGTAATAGCTCTTAGTAATCATGATGAAAGAAGCTTCATTGTCAGGATGTTGGGGAATAAAGCGTCAGGTTATCTTATTAAAAGTACTTCCATTGGAGAATTGGAAAAAGCAATAAAAGAGGTCTATAGGGGAGGAATATATTTTGGAGAAGATGCTCAAAAGGTATTAGTATCCATGGCGGAAGTCATGCAGGTAGAGGTGCCGCCCATTACAAAGAGAGAAAAAGAAGTTTTAGAGTATATATCACAAGGGTTGTCTTCTCCTCAGATAGCGGAAAAAATGTTTATAAGTTCACAAACTGTAGATAGCCACAGAAAAAATCTAATGGCTAAATTTGGGGTGAATAAAACTATCAGCCTTGTTCAAAAGGCAAAAGACCTTAATTTTTTAAGTTAAAAAAGAATAAATTCAAAAAGGATGATTACAAAATTTGGTTGTATTTGATTTATTTCTTACCTTTACCCAAGTAATTTTTAATTAAAAAATGAGTTTTTTGTACCCAATAAAAAGAGATGGTCTTGGCAAGCATGTTGTGGAGTTGTTTTTTGGGCTGAAATAATAAGAGAGATAAGGATAATTGTCTCTCTATTTTTATGTAAAAAAAATAAATAGAAACCAATTTAAAATATATGAATTCTTGTAAAATCATTGCGAACACTATTAGAGGACTCTCTGTGGATGGTGTGGCAGCGGCGAACTCTGGACACCCTGGGATGCCGCTTGGGATGGCAGATGTGTGTGCTGTTCTCTGGTCTGAACATATGAATTTTAACCCGAAAAACCCTAAATGGCTTAACCGAGACAGATTTATCCTATCAGCAGGGCATGGTAGTATGCTTATTTACAGTTTGTTGCACCTTTATGGATATGATTTGTCTATGGATGATTTGAAGGCATTTAGACAATGGGGCAGTAAAACTCCTGGGCACCCAGAAAACTTCGTAACGGATGGGGTGGAAACCACTACAGGACCGCTAGGACAGGGTGTTGCCAATGCAGTAGGTTTTGCTCTGGCAGAGGCTTCTTTGGCAGCAAGATATAATAGAGAAGGCAGTGAGATTATAGACCATTATACTTATGTGGTGGCAGGTGATGGCTGTCTGCAAGAGGGAATTTCCCACGAGGCATGTTCTTTTGCTGGGCATAATAAATTAGGAAAACTGATTATGCTTTATGACAGCAATAATATCACCATAGATGGGCCTACACATATTTCTTTCACGGAAGATACCAGAAAGAGATTTGAGGCGTATGGATGGCAGGTTCTTGAGATTGATGGGCATGATTATGACCAAATCAATGCAGGTATAGCAGAAGCAAAAAAAGAAAAATCTAAGCCGTCTATCATTATTTGTAAAACCATTATCGGTTTTGGTTCGCCGAATAGAGCAGGAACTTCCAAAGCTCATGGAGAGCCTTTCCCAGCGGAAGAAATCGAGCTGATGAAAGAAAAGTTAGGTCTTCCAAAAGACAAATCTTTCTTTGTTCCAAATGAAATTTCTGATTTAAGAGCTAAAACTCAAGAAAAAGGTGAAAACCTTGAAAACAAATGGAATGAACTTTGGGAAAATTATAAAAATAAAAACCAAGAAGCTGCTAAAGAATTAGAAAACAGCATAAAAGGAGAAATTTCCAAAGAAGCTCTTGATATTCCTCAGTTCGGTTCTGAGAAAGCAATCGCGACTCGTTCTGCTTCGGGAACGGTTCTAAGTCATATAGCGAAATATATTCCTCAGCTGATGGGTGGTTCAGCGGATTTGACGCCGTCTAATAACACTCTTCCAGCAGGAGAGGAGTCTTTCTCTCCAGAAAACCCGAAAGGAAGATACATCAGATACGGAGTGCGTGAGCATGGTATGGCAGCGATTATGAACGGAATGGCTCTTCATGGAGGAGTTTTGCCTTATTCAGGGACATTCTTCGTATTCTCGGATTATATGAGACCTGCGATGCGTATGTCGGCTCTTATGGAGCAGCAGGTGGTGTATGTGCTGACTCATGATTCTATCGGATTAGGAGAGGATGGGCCTACGCACCAGCCAGAAGCGCATCTTTGGGCTTATAGAATGATTCCAAATATGACTGTAATTCGTCCTATGGATGCGAATGAAACTGCAGAAGCTTGGAAATCAGCATTAAAGAATAAAAAAGGACCTACTTGTTTAGTTCTTACAAGACAAAATCTTCCTGTTTATGATAGAGCAGGACTTGGATGGGCTAAATCTGAAGAAGCTCAGAAAGGAGGCTATGTTCTTTGCGAAGACAAAGATTTTGAGGCGATTATCATCGCTACAGGTTCAGAAGTGGAATTGGCTGTAGAAGCAAAAGCTAAACTTAATGAACAAGGCGTAAAAGTAAGAATAGTTTCTATGCCGAGTACCAACATCTTTGATGAGCAGCCACAAGAATACAAAGAATCTGTCTTGCCTAAAAACATTCTGAAAAGAGTAGCGGTAGAGGCAGGTGTTACTTTGGGCTGGTATAAATATGTAGGCTTAGAAGGGCGAGTGATAGGCTTGGATAGATTCGGAGCTTCAGCGCCATATAAAACACTTTATAAAGAATTTGGAATTACAACTGATGCTATCGTAGAGGCTGTAAATTCATTAAAATAGAAAAATAACCAATAAAAATAAAAGAAATGATAGTTACTACCGATCAATTATTCAAGGCTGCATACGGGAAATTTGCAGTAGGAGCGTATAATATTAACAACATGGAGCAGGCTTTAGGGCTTTTCGAAGGACATGCTAAAGCTCAGGCGCCGTTCATCGTTCAGTTATCAAAAGGAGCGAGAAACTACGCTAATCCTAAAATGATAGAAGGCATCATCCGTGCTGCTGAAGAAATTTATCCAGATCTTATTTTCGCGGTGCATCTAGACCACGGAGATGAGCAGACATGCTATGACTGTATAGATTCAGGATTTTATAGCTCAGTGATGATTGATGCATCTCACGAGTCTTTTGAGAAAAATGTAGAAATCACAAAAAGAGTAGTGGAAAGAGCTCACGCTAAGGGAATCAGCGTAGAGTCTGAATTAGGAATGCTAGGAGGTGTGGAAGAAGATATCCAAGTTGATGAAAAACACGCGATGCTTACAGACCCACTAGAAGCTAAGAAATTTGTAGAACTTACAGGGTGTGATTCTTTGGCGGTTGCTATCGGAACCAGCCACGGAGCTTATAAGTTTTCAGGAAAGCAAGGGCTTCACTTTGACAGAATCGAAGAAATCCAAAGACAACTTCCAGGTTTTCCTTTAGTAATGCACGGTTCTAGTTCTGTTCCAAGAGCTGAAGTAGAAAGAATCAATGCTGCTGGAGGTGCTATGGATCCTTCTGCACAAGGTGTGAATGCTGATGAATTCGCAAGAGCAGTGAAATTAGGTGTGACAAAAGTAAATATCGATACTGATGGTAGATTGGTTTGGACTAGAGTTCACAGAGAATTCTTCAAAGAAAAACCAGAGCAGTTCGATTTCAGAGCTCCAGGAAAAGTGTTCGTGAAAGAATATGCTGATTTTATCGTAGATAAATCTAATAAACTATTGTCTGCTAATCAGTTAGAATATGTAAGACAAAGCTTGAAATAATGGCTTGGGTGTATTTGATTTTAGCAGGACTTTTCGAAATCGGTTGGCCCATCGGTCTAAAAATGGCAGGAAATGAAAACTTCCGCTGGCAGGGAATGACCATAGCTGTGGTATGTATGGGAGTGAGTAGTGCTCTGCTTTGGGTGGCACAAAAAACAATTCCTATGGGTACAGCCTATGGCGTTTGGACTGGTATAGGAGCAGTGGGAGCGTTCGTGGTGGGAGTAGTGTTTTATAATGATGCTCTTACATTTATGCGAACACTCGGTATATTGCTCATCATAAGCGGAGTTATCGTGCTAAAATTAGCTTCATCCTAAGAAAATAATAAATCTGGCTGTAAACTTTTTTGCAGCCAGATATTTTTTGTATTTTTAACACCAAAACTAATAACAATGTCAAAATTAGATTATAACATCGCAATGGAACTCGTGAGAGTTACCGAATCAGCGGCTCTTTCTGCAGCAGCTTTTATAGGAACAGGAGACAAGAATGGAGGGGACAAAGCGGCAGTGGATGGGATGCGTGAGTCTCTTCAGTATATTGATGTTCATGGAACTATCATCATCGGTGAGGGAGAAAAAGATGATGCGCCCATGCTCTACAACGGCGAAACGGTGGGAAATGGAAATGGACCTCGTGTAGATATCGCTGTAGATCCAGTGGAGGGGACTAATCTTCTTGCCCTTGGAAGACCTAATGCCATTGCTACAATAGCCGCTTCTGACCAAGGAAGTATGTGGAATCCAGGGAGTTCCTTTTATATGAATAAATTGGTAGTAGGAGAGAAGGCCAAAGATGCGATAGATATTACTCTGTCTGTCACAGAAAACCTTAATAGAATAGCAGAGGCGGAAGGCAAAAAAGTAAATGATTTGATGGTTTATATCTTGGACAAACCTCGGCACAAGGCTATGATAGAGGAGATTAGAAAAGCAGGCGCAAGGATTACACTACATACAGATGGAGATGTTTTGGGGGCGCTTTTAGCCGCAATGCCAGACACAGGTGTGGATGTATTGATGGGAATAGGCGGTACGCCAGAGGGAGTTTTGGTGGCGTGTGCAGTGAAAGCCCTTAACGGCGGAATGCAGGGAATGAGAGCGCCACAGCTGGAATCTGAAATAGCCAATTTGAAAAAAGAAAATATTGACATCAATGAGGTTATACATTTAGATACATTGATAAAGTCTGAAAATGCTGTTTTTTCCGCAACAGGAATCACAAGTGGAGGTTATCTGGATGGAGTTAAATTCCATGAAAACGGAACTATTACTACTAAAAGTGTAGTTATCAGTGCTAAATCAGGCTCTATAAGATTCATAGAAGGAATTCATAAAGGAATAAATCACTAAAAAATAAACCATGAAAAAAGAGAAAAAAATATCACCATCTCTGCTGTCTGCAGATTTTTGTAATCTGAGTAGAGATATCCATATGCTGGAAAGTGCTGGTGCAGACCTTCTGCATATAGATGTAATGGATGGACATTTTGTCCCAAATATTACCATAGGAATTCCCATAGTGGAAGCGATTAAGAAAAATTCTTCTATTCCCTGTGATGTTCATCTTATGATAGAAAAACCAGAGCGATATGTAGAGAGCTTTGTAAAGGCGGGAGCGGATTATCTCACCGTTCATGCTGAGGCTTGTACACATCTCCACCGAACATTGCAGCATATCAGAAGCTTAGGCTGTAAAAGTGGAGTCGCTCTAAATCCTCACACGAGTTTGAGCGTTATAGAAGAAGTATTGGAGGAGATAGATTTGGTGTTGATAATGTCTGTGAACCCAGGATTTGGCGGGCAGTCCTTTATCCCTAATACACTAAATAAAATAAAAAGACTAAAACAAATGATTATGGAAAAAGGCTATAATCATATAGAAATAGAAGTAGACGGAGGAATAAAACTTAATAATATTCAGGAAGTTGCAGAGGCTGGAGCGGATATTATAGTTTCTGGGTCTGGGATTTTTAATGGCAAACCAGCAGAAACCATCGCTGAAATGAAAAAAATAATAAACGGATAAGAGTTTAAAAGTGTCTTTTTTCCATTATTTAAAGGTTTTTTCTTTTTAAAAAGGAATTTGGCATTTATTTTGTATACTAAAAAAATATAATTAACTAATTAAATATTGTGAAAATGAAAAAGTTGTTTTTAACAGGTGCTTTAGCACTTTTTGGATTAATGAACGCTCAAAAAACTGAACCTGGATTTAGATTAGGTGTAAATGCAGGTCTACCAGTTGGGGACTTTGGTAAAGCTTATAGTTTTACAGCAGGAGCAGATGTAGCTTATTTATATCCATTGGCTGAAAACTTTAGATTAGGGGTTGCTACAGGATATTCTCACTATTTTGGTAAAAAATATGATCTTGGGCTATTTGGTATGAGCTATAGAGTCCCTGATTTTGGAGCAATTCCAGTAGCTGCTACAGCAGAATTTATTTTTGGTAATTCTAATGTTTTCTTGGGAGCAGATTTAGGTTATGCATTCTTTACTAAAACAGAGGAGAGGGGAGCAGATTCAGGTTCTTTCTATTACCAGCCTAAATTAGGATATTCTTTTGATAAGAGACATGACTTATATTTCTCTTACAAAGGATTTACTAAAAATAGTTCAAATGCTGGATCTCTCAATTTAGGATACGCATATAATTTTTAAAACAAGTTCATAGTTAAACAAGAAAGACCGAAATATTTTTCGGTCTTTTTTTGTTATTTTTTAGAGAAATTGACAATCAAATACTTCGCAGAAATGTTTTTTTATTTTATCTTTCACTTCATCTATATTGACTTTTTGTCCTAGTTCTTGCTCTAGGGAAGTGACTTGTTTGCCCTTTATTCCACAAGGGATAATGTAGTCAAAATACTTCATGTCAGTATTTACATTAAAAGCGAAGCCGTGCATGGTTACCCATCGGGAAGCCTTTACACCCATGGCGCAGATTTTCCTAGCGTAGGGTTTTCCTACATCCAGCCAAACGCCAGTTTCGCCTTTTGAGCGGTCGCCATGAAGTCCATAGTCAGCCATGGTTCTTATAATTACTTCCTCTAAGTTTCTCATATACAGATGAATATCTGTGACGAAATTTTCTAAATCCAAAATAGGATAGCCTACTATCTGCCCAAATCCATGGTAAGTAATATCTCCACCGCGATTGGTTTTCACAAAATCGGCGTTTATCTGTTTTAGTTTTTCTGTGTTGATAAGCATATTGTTTTCATCACCACTTTTGCCCAAAGTGTAGATGTGTGGATGCTCTACAAATAAAAAGAAATTGGGTGTAATGATTTGGTTTTCAGTGGGGAGCTCTCGGTTTTTTAGTTTGATGTCAATGATTCCTTGCATCAGTTCTCCTTGATAATCCCACGCTTTTTGGTAGTCTATCAGCCCTAAATCTTCAAATTTTACCTGTTTATTCATGCTTCAAAAATATAAAAAATAAGGCAAACGAGAAACTTTAAATTTAGCACGGATGATAAATTAAAAATCATATTTTTGTAGAAAATAAAATAAAAAATGTTTACAAAAATATCTATCCATAGAGTAGGAAATAAAATCAATCAAGAGGGGCTTTTTCTTTCAGAGGTCGAACTGATTTTGGAGGAGGATATGAGAGAATTTTTATCAGATTTTTTCATAAAATCCTTTAGATCAGAAGAAAAATTTCAGTTTTATCATGAATCTAATATAGAAAACAATGAGCTTTATACCTATGTTTCGGAGATTTTTGAGGAGAAAGACTGGTTTCATGAGCATTCCCGAAAAATAGCTAAGTATCTCTACGAAATCACTGATAATCCGAGAGTTTTGTCTGGGGAGTGCTGTGTGGTTTATTTTGAAGATGATTCGGAAAATGGCGAGAAAATGGACTCTTTGGGGATTTTTAAAATGGAAAAAAAGGATACTTTTTTGAAAGTTTTAGCAGAAGATGAAAATTTCCAAGTGAATAAGGATTTTGGGTTTAATCTCAGTAAAATAGACAAAGGCTGTATGATTTACAACATTCAGAAGGAAGAGGGTTTTGTGGTGAAGGTTTTTGATAATAATAAAAATGGAGATTCTGAATATTGGTTTGATAAGTTCCTGCACATCCGCCAGAGAAATGATGAGTATTTCAGCACGGAGAGCACACTGAGCCTTTATAAAAACTATATAACCAATCAACTTCCGCAGGAATTCGAGGTTTCTAAAGCTGACCAAGCTGATTTTTTGAACAAAACAATCAATTTTTTCAAAGAAAAAGAGCGATTTGATTTTGATGAATTTACTAGCGAGGTTTTGCAGGACAAAAATGTGATAGAGAGTTTTTCTAATTATAAAACCGAATACGAGCAGGAGTTTCAGGTGGATATCGCAGAGGAATTTCCTATTTCTGAAGCGGCAGTGAAGAAACAGGCAAGAAACTATAAGTCCGTAATAAAACTGGATAAAAATTTCCATATCTATGTGCATGGCGACCGCAGAAAAATAGAGCAGGGCGAGGATGAAAAAGGGAAGTTCTATAAGGTTTATTATCAGGAAGAAAATTAAATTTATTTTGTAACTTTGTAGGAATTTTAAAAAAATACAAATGATTTTTTATCTTAGAGGTGTTGTCAGTGAGCTGACTCCTACTTATGCTGTCATGGATGTTGGCGGTGTGGGCTATTATGTGGGAATTAGTGTACAGACATCACAAAAACTGCATTTAGGAAAAGAATCTACAATATACACTCAGCAGATTATCCGTGAAGATGCCCATTTGCTTTTTGGTTTTTTTGATAAAGAGGAGAGAGAGATGTTTAATCTTCTCATTAGTGTAAATGGCGTGGGAGCGGTGTCAGCGATGATTTTGCTTTCATCATTAGAGCTTTCGGATATTGCCCAAGCTATTTTGTCTGGTAACAGCGGTGTTCTTCAAAAAGTAAAAGGAATAGGCGCTAAAACGGCAGAGAGAATCATCATAGATTTGAGAGATAAAGTTCAGAAATTTGATGGTTTAGGAACCGTAAGTCCAGCAATTCTTGATAATAAAATAAAAGAAGAAGCGTTATCAGCATTGGAGGTATTAGGTATTCCAAGAAAAACCAGTGAGAAAATAGCAGATAAGATTTTGAAACAAAATCCAGAAGCGAGTGTAGAAGAGTTGGTAAAACAAGTTTTAAAAAATATATAAGGCAGATTTCGTGAAAAAAGCGACTATACTAAAGGCGGCACCTTTATTTTTCCTTTCATTATTCAGTGATAATGTATGGGCTCAGACAGAAAAAGAAACCATAGAAAATAAGGAATTTACAATTCCTAATCCCACTCGTTATGAGGCGTTTTATGACATTAAAACAGGGATGTATTATCTATATCCCAAAATTGGGAATCTGGTGGTAGGAGAACCGCTTACGATGACGCCTTTGCAGTATTCACAATATTTACAGAATAAAAATATCCGTGAATTTTTTCGTCAGAAGGCTGGCGAAGGAACATATGCACAGATAGGCGACAAGGAGGAAGAAGCGAAGAAAAAATCGCTTTTGCCGAATATCACGATTAGAAATCGAATTTTTGAAACTATTTTCGGCGGGAACAAGATAGAGCTTATTCCGCAGGGATATGCTACTTTTGACCTTGGTATTTTACATCAAAAAATAGATAATCCGCTTATACTTCCTAACAACAGAAAATCCTTTACGATAGATGTTCAGCAGAGGATAAATGTAGGGATAGTGGGAAAGGTAGGGGAAAACTTACAGCTGAGAGCTAACTATGATACCCAGAGCGGTTTTGCTTTTGAAAATAAAGTAAATCTTGTCTGGACAGGAACGGGAAGTTCTTGGAAAGATGCCCAAGATAAACTATCTAAAAAGCTAAATGACAGAAGCAAAGATGATGGCGAGGATAGAATCATCAAAAAAGTGGAAGTGGGGAATATCAATATGCCGCTTTCCACGAGTTTGATTAGAGGTTCTGAGTCTCTTTTTGGGATAAAAACAGAGTTTCAGCTAGGGAAAACTACAGGGACACTTGTCTTTTCACAACAGCAGGGCGAGGTGCAGACCGTAGTTGCACAAAATGGAGGAACATCCAAAAGCTTTAAAATCAATGCAGTAGACTACGAGGATAATCAGCACTTTTTCATTGGGCAGTATTTTAATAATCACTATGATGGAGCATTGTTACAATATCCTCTTATCAACTCTAAAATAGCGATTAACAGGATAGAAGTATGGGTGCTGGATCAAGGGTCTGGTGACCTCCAATCGCAGAAAACCATTGTGGGTGTCAGGGACTTAGGAGAAGGGGCTCTTACGGCTTACCCTGATAACTCAGTGAATAGTGTTTATCGAGATGTTTCCAATTTGACAGGAATCCGTGATGTAACCACAGCGTATAATTCCATTAAAAACCAATCTCTCTATGATGCTGCTGCTGGAACCAACCAGCCATATCAGGAGGGGGAGAATTTTATTTTTAATAGAAGAGCCAGAAAACTTAGCGAAAGCGAGTTTAGGTATCATCCACAACTGGGGTATATTTCCCTAAATCAAAGATTAAATGATAATCAACTCCTTGCGGTATCTTTCTCATATACCATAAATGGAGATGATTCCAAAGTATACAAAGTAGGGGAATTTTCAGAAGATAATTCCTCCGTATTGATAACGAAATTGCTTAAACCCAATACCGTTACCAAAACCACATCGCCTATGTGGGATCTCATGATGAAGAACATTTATCCTCTGGATGGAACGCAGATTTCGCCAGAAGATTTCTTCATGAATGTTTACTATCGTGACCCATCAAATGGTAAGGTCAGCTATCTGCCAGGAACAGGCGTTCAGGATATTAACTTGCTGAAATTATTCAACTGGGATAGACTGAATTCTAACGGCGACGGACAGCAGGACGGCGACGGACAGTTTGACTTTGTTCCAGGGCTGACCATTGATGAGAATAATGGTAAATTGATATTTACTAAAACACAGCCTTTTGGTAAGCATATAGAAAATGTTTTGGGGGGACATGACCCTAAATTTGTCTTTTCGGATTTATATACACAGCTGAAATCTGTGGCTACACAGGCTAATTTGGCTCAGAGATATACATTAGAAGGGAGATTTAAAGGCTCTGGAGCTCAGGGAATTGCCCTCGGTGCGGTGAATATTCCGAAAGGCTCTGTGAAAGTGACTTCCAATGGTGTAGAACTCGTGGAAGGAGTGGACTACACGGTGGACTATTTGCTGGGAACGGTTACGATTATCAATGAAATGATTAAACAATCTGGGCAGGCTATCAGTGTGAGTCTGGAAAACCAGTTGGCGTTTAATACACAGAAAAAAAGGTTCATCGGACTTAATTTAGAAAGGAAAATCAGTGATAATTTCCTTATCGGAGCCACGATGGTTAATTACAGAGAAACGCCTTTGACCCATAAAGTCCAGCTCGGGCAGGAAGCGGTGAATAATACTATGCTCGGGATGAATATAGCCTATAATAATGAGGCTCCGTTCCTTACGAGATTGACAAACAAAATCCCGCTCATTAGCACAGATACAAAATCTAATATCAGTTTCCGAGCAGAGGCGGCTTACCTTATCCCAGGTGAAAACAGCAATATGCAAAATCAATCTTATATAGATGATTTTGAACAGGCTACTTCTCGTATTTCTTTGAAAGAGCCTTCTATGTGGAGTTTGGCTTCTAAACCAGAGCAGAATACGAGTGATCCTATATTTAATACAGCTAATTTAAGTAATAATTTGACCTATGGCTACGGAAGGGGGCTTATTTCTTGGTATAATATAGACCCTAGGCGGATCTGCACCTAATGGAGTAAGTGCGCAGAGTCTATCTAACCACGCTTCACGAAGAGTGCATCAGGGGGAATTATACACCATAAAAGACTATGTAGCAGGAGAGGAGAGCTTCCTGAATACTTTTGATATTTCATACTATCCTACAGAAAGAGGGCCATATAACTTTAATCCATCAGAAACGACACAAGACAGATGGGGAGGACTTATGCGGTCAATTTCTGTTTCTAACTTTGTAAATTCTAATATAGAATATGTAGAGTTCTGGATGATGGATCCGTATGCAGATGGTGGAACTTTGGGAACAAATCCTAAGTTATTGCTACATCTTGGGAATGTTTCCGAGGATGTCCTAAAAGATGGTGTTCTACAATACGAAAACGGACTTCCTATAAGTTCAGACCCAGCCAATGTTACGACTACCAACTGGGGTAATCAGCCTAAACAAGCGCCTGTGCTCTATGCATTCTCATCAGAGGGAGTGGAGCGGTCTACGCAGGATTTAGGGTATGATGGGCTTGATAATCAGTCGGAAGCAGCGAAATTCGGGACTTCGTTTGTAAATCCTGTGACTAATGCTGTAGACCCTGCGTCTGATGACTTCGTATTTCCTTTGTCTAATAAATTCCAAGGCGCACAAGCAGGCTCGCTGGTGGAACGATACAGATATTTCCGAAATCCAGATGGAAACTCAGAAGCCAATTCATTAGAAGTTGCTACGCAAACTCCTGATGCAGAGGATGTTAATAGAGATTTTAACCTTGACCAAAATGAAAGCTATAACCAGTACACAGTGAAGCTGGATAGAGCGAGTTTGGTTTTAGGACAAAATAATATAGTGGATGTAAAGGAAGTTTCCACAAGATTCCAAGACGGAAGATCTGGAACTAATAAATGGTATCTTTTCCGTATTCCAGTAAGCCAGTTTGATACCACAGCAGGAGAGCGCAGTACAGATGTGCTGAACAATGTTCGTTTCATGAGAATGGTTCTTACAGGTTTTGATGAGACTACTACACTTAGATTTGGTAGTTTGGATTTGGTTCGTTCCGATTGGAGAAGATATACCAAACCACTCGCTGTAGATGCTACTACCAATGAAGGTTTTGGAACGGTAAATACGGATAATTTAGAGATAGGAAGTGTAAACTTGGAAGAGAATGGACAAGGAACGCCTCCTTATGTGCTGCCTCCAGGGATAGACCGAGAGGTTTTGAGTGGAACGGCAGGTACGCAGAGACAAAATGAAGGTTCTCTTTACATGAAGGTAACAGGGCTGAGTAATGATGCTCGTGGGGTGTTTAAAAATACCACACTCGATTTGCGTAGGTATGAAAAGCTGGAAATGTTTGTTCATGCCCAAGATTTGAAGAATCTGACCTCTACAGCTCTCGATGATAAAACCAAGTTCTTTATCCGTTTTGGTAGTGATGCTACGGATAACTATTATGAATACGAGGCTTCCCTTAAATATACTTCTTCTAACAGCAGAACACCTTATGAAATCTGGCCTTCGGAAAATATGGTAAGTCTGGAATTAACGGAACTAACCGCTATTAAAGGAAGAAGAGATAGAAATGGTGCTCCTGCGGATACTAGGTATACAGACGGAAACTATGGAGATGCCAATAAGAAGATTTATGTAAAAGGTCGCCCAAGTATAGGAAATATCAGCACCATGGTATTAGGGGTAAGAAACCAAGATGCATCTAGTGTGTCCAAAGATATTTTGCTTTGGGTCAATGAAATCCGTGCTTCTGGAATTAAGAACCAAGGAGGATATGCAGCAAATGCTAATTTGACTTTCAATTT
>CAUSFO010000036.1:0-15589 GCA_963530895.1 uncultured Flavobacteriaceae bacterium
CAATGAATATGTTCTAGAGTTTGGATAAACTCCTATAGAATAAGCCTTTACAGGCTCTGGGTCAAGCCCTTTCCACCCTGTCCATGTAACCAAGTTTTCTGCCATCAGATACACTTTCAGTGATCTTACAGGAAGATCTCTCAGCAATTCTTTATTAACATTATATCCTATTGTGATGTTCTTAAGCTTAATATAATCCGTTTTTCTCAGGTATTTATCTGAACTACTTAACAACCCGAAGTTTCCTGCTGTAAGAGAACCTACATCTGTATTTGTATTATCTGGTCTCCATGCATTCAGCATCTCTCTTGTTGGATTATATCTATGGAAATAACTTGGATCATTTAACCAATAGTTCATGTTATCGTAAGACCATCCTCCCGCTTGGAAACTAAATAATGAAGTAAGATAAAAACCTTTATAATCAACATCTAAACCAAAACCTCCTGTATATGGTGCATATACAGTTTTCCCTGTTAGCACTCTATCACTTGCTGTTGGCGCTTCTGTCGCATTTCCATTTTTATCTCTAAACAAGAAATTTCCGTTAGCAGGATTAACTCCTATATAAGAATATAACTGCCATTGTGCAAGAGGTCCTCCCACTGCATTTACAATATCATCACTCAAATCTTCCTGTGGAAGAGCCATGATTTTACTTTGGTTATATGCCATATTAGCAAAAACTGATAATTTGAAATTTCTATCTCTGTCGTTAAACGGAGTATATCTCAAACTTCCTTCGATACCTCTATTTCTTAATGTACCATTATTCCCTTTAATAGTGTACTGACCGTTAGCTGCAGATATTGGTACTCCTAAGAACATGTCTTCTGTTCTTTTTTCATACACATCTACAGTTCCTTGTAGTTTACGCAATATACCAAAATCTAAACCTATATTCGCCTGAGACACTCTTTCCCATTTAACATCAGAGTTTTTCAAAGATGTCGCATACCCAGGAAGGTTTAAATAACCAGTATTTGAAGAATAGGTATCTCTTATCAAGTTAGAATCCAAGAATAAAGCATTCGTATTAACTGCTGATGATGATAAATTCTGGTTACCATTCGTTCCATAAGATGCTCTAAGCTTCAACTCATCAAAGATAGAACCTTCCATAAAACTTTCCTTATTAATATTCCATCTACCACCTACAGACCAGAATGTTTCCCATCTATTATCTGAAGAGAATCTATATGAAGCGTCTCTTCTTATTGTAGCAGATATACCATATCTAGATGCAAAATCATAATCTACAGTTCCTATGAAAGCTAATGTTCCTGCTTTAACTTTCCCTGCATCTATACTAGGTCTATAATTATTAGGTGTTTTTGGATCAAAAGGCACATACCCTGTTCCTGCACCTAATGCCCATGTCAAGGGATCTAATCCATTCTGTGTTTGTGAAGTAGAAGAATAGAAACCTCTGAGATAATCTATATAAGCCCCTGCCCCAATAGTATGACGCCCAAATTTCTTATCATAATTCAAACTGGTTACAGAGTTTATATTTGTATCATAAATATTTTCTATTGTTTCAAACCCTCCATATTTTAATCTATTCATGTTCGCCACATACACAGCCAAATAACCATTAGGATCTCTAGCAAAATCTGTAGTATTATTTTTGTAAGTAACCCCTGTTCTATTAGTTACACTTAAACCATCATATATTTTATATGTAACATTAGCATTTGCTGTTATAGATGTCTGAGTTCTCAAGTTTTTAACTGCTCCTCTAACAATATCAGACAATACCCATGCACTTTTACCTTCAGTTGAAAAATCAGGCACAAGTTCAAACATATGACGACCATTGTTAAAATAATAAGGTCTCAAAGTAGATAGTGAGAATAATCCTAAAAGCGGGTTCTGAACTGCATTATTTCCAACAGAACCTGTTTCTTCGTGTAATTGATTTCTTTTAGAATACCCTAAACCAATTTGTGCAGAATAAGTAAGCCTTCTATCTTTAGAACGCCCATTAATGTTACTTCTTAAAGTAAATCTCTTAAAGTCTGTTGATTTCACAATACCTTCACTCTCAAGATACCCTAAAGATGTATATGATGATAAATTCTCACCTCCTGTTCTCAGCCCTATATTATGCTGCTGGCTGAATGCTGTTCTAAAAAATTCCTTTCTCCAATCTGTATCAATAGAATAATTATCTATCTGACTTTGGGTCATTGTTGCTCCTATACCTACTCCCGCCCCTTTCTGGATAACCAATGTCTCTTTAGAAGACGCTAGGTCATATTTATGCGTTGGCATAGTAGATATACTAGTTGTTAAATCATATGAAACTCTTAAACCAGAATTAAACTTTCCTGATTTTGTAGTGATTACTACTACTCCATTAGCACCATAGTTACCATATATAGATGTAGCCTGAGCATCTCTCAAAACAGAAAGAGTCTCTATATCATTTGGGTTCAAGTTTCTAAACTCATTACCAGAAGATATTAACCCATCTATCACATATAGTGGATCTGTAGATGCGTTAATAGAACCCACCCCTCTAACTGTTACATTTATTTTTCCAGAACCAGGAGAACCTGACCCAGAATTAATAGATACACCAGGAGCCGCCCCTTGTACAGATGTCAAGAAAGATGTAGTAGCTCTATTTTCAAGTGTAGATGCAGATACAGTAGTACTTGCTGCAGAAGACTTAGATTTTGACGCTGTCTTACTATACCCCAATATTACAACCGTATCTATTGTCTTCTCTTTTATAGAAGTAGAATCTTTTTTCGCTTCTTGCGCAACTAATGCTTGTCCTGTGAAGAACAATACACCAGCTGTTAGAACTTTCAATTTCACATTCATTTTTAACAAAATTTAATAACCATTGAGCAAAGGTGTTAAATATTTTTTAAACAACCAAATGTTTTTATGTTTTTTTTGTTATTTTTTTGATGTTTTGTTAAAAATATGCGAAAATTATCATTTTCAATAAACTAAATATTAAATTTTTAATAAAGTTATCTTAATTTTTTCTAAATTTGCATTTAGTATGGATTTAGCTTTTTACATATACAGTTATTTACAGGAGCAAAAACCAAGGGTAGAAGTTCCTGATTTTGGGATTTTTAGACTTGAAAAAGAGCATGCTGTCGTGGATGCAGAATCTTCTAAAATTCTTCCTCCAAGTGAGCATATTTATTTTGAAGACAATACGGCTGTTTTTGATTCCAGTCTTGCCCATTATATAGCAGAAAAAACAGGTGAAAATCTATTCATTATACAATCTGAAATAAGAGATACTGTGCGTGAATGGATAAAACTGCTCATGCTCCAAAAAAAATTAAATCTTAAATATCTTGGGGAACTTTCCCTTAAAGAAATAGATATCATACGGGAAGAAACTAAAATTCCGCAATCCATGGAGTTCTTTGGGCTGGAAGAAGTTAATTTATCTGAAATTTCTCCCGCATCAACCGTTAAAGAAGAACCGACCCAAAAACAAGAAACCACAAAAACAGAACCACAAAAACAAGAAAAATCAAACAATGGTATCTGGTGGGTGCTATTATTCATCATTATCGCCATTGCTGGACTTGTATTTTTATATTATAACTACGGAAAGTCAGATAAATCAGTCGATGATAGTGCAAAACAGGATTCTATCCAAGCTGCACAAACTGAAATCCCTCAGGCTGTATCACCTTCCACATCAGATTCTATAACAATTGATAGTGTACAAATAGAATACTAAATGAAAATACTGCTTTTAGACAAAAATCATCCACTCATCACAGAACAACTCTCTGAAAAAGGTTTTGTTTTGGAGGAGGATTTTTCATCGAGCTACGAGCAGGTTTTAGAGAAAATCCATCTTTATGAAGGCATCATCATCCGAAGCCGAATTCCGCTAGATGCTCATTTTTTAGAAAAAGCAAAAAATCTAAAATTCATCGCACGAGTAGGCGCTGGAATGGAAAATATAGACACTGCCAAAGCCCAAGAACTCGGCATAAAACTCATCAATTCTCCCGAAGGAAACAAAGATGCTGTGGCAGAGCATGTTATAGGAACACTTCTAGTGCTGATGAACCGCCTTTTTATTTCCTCTAATGAAGTTAAAAAGGGAATTTGGCTCAGAGAAGAGAACCGAGGAGAAGAAATTTTGGGCAAAACTTTCGGAATTATCGGTTATGGAAACATGGGAAAAGCCGTAGCCAAAAGACTTTCTGGGTTTGGTTGTAAAACTATTTTTTACGATATCAAACCCAATCTTTCCGATGAATTTGCCGCACAGGTGAGTCTTCAAGAATTACAAGAAAAAGCCGATATCCTGAGCCTTCACACGCCACTTACAGAGGATACACTCTACATAATAGATGAGGAATTTATCTCAAAAATGAAGAAAAATTTCTATTTCATCAATACCGCAAGAGGCAAAAATCTAAAAACTTCTGCGCTGGTAAATGCTTTGAAATCTGGCAAAGTAAAAGGCGCTTGTCTGGATGTTTTGGAATACGAAAAAACTTCTTTTGAGAATTTGGAAACGAAAAACGAAGATTTAGAATATCTTTTAAATTCAGAAAAAGCCATCATAACGCCGCATATCGCAGGCTGGACTCACGAAAGCAAAATAAAACTAGCCCAAGTCATCGTGGATAAAATATTGGCTTTCACTGCTGGAAATTAGTATCATTTAACATAGATTTAACGATAATTATTATTCATTTTTCTTGTTTTTATCCTATTTTGCGCGAAAATTTCAAAACAAAGATGAAAATAAATCTATCCCACATAGGATTTCTTACATTTTTTCTATTTTTTTCGTGCTCCAAAAAAGAATCCACAACAACCAACAACGGATATTATTCAGCTTCAAATCTTCCTAATTTCGGCAATGTAGATGTAGATAATGTCTTCAAAGGAGAAAAATTAAAACTGGAAAACCAGCAGAAAATCGTAAATTCCCTTAACCAATACTACGAAAACATTTGGAACAGCACCGATATGAGCGGTGGAGTTTTGGTAGCGCACGGAGACAACATTCTTTTAGAAAAATACAAAGGCTTCGGCAGGGAGAACAACCAAATGCCGATTAACAAAGACACTCCACTTCATTTGGCTTCTATAAGCAAACCCATCACAGCAATGGCAGTTTTAAAATTGGTGGAAGCGAAAAAAATCAGCCTTGAGCAAAAAGTAAAATCCATTTTTCCGAGTTTTCCGTATTCTGATGTAACGATACAGCACCTGCTCACCCACCGCAGTGGGCTTCCTAAATATGAGCATTTCTTAGAAGAAAATGATATAAAACCTAAAAACAAATTCTTTACCAATCAAGAAATTTTTGACCTCGTTGCGAAACACAAACCAGAACTTGCCAGACAGACCGATACTGGTTTTATGTATAATAATTTCAACTATGCTATTCTGGCGCTTATCATTGAAAAAATTACTGGGAAAACCTATCCAGAAGCGATGAAAGAAATGGTTTTCGCTCCTTTAAAAATGAAAAATACTTTTGTTTTTGAAGAGAAACACATC
Source organism: uncultured Flavobacteriaceae bacterium (assembly GCA_963530895.1). Classification (GTDB taxonomy): domain Bacteria; phylum Bacteroidota; class Bacteroidia; order Flavobacteriales; family Weeksellaceae; genus JABCPE02. Next base: position 5,515 of record CAUSFO010000036.1, read on the forward strand.
AATTCTGCTTCGCAGTCTTTTTACCAAAGAAGCACCAGACTTTATCCTTTAAACGAATACGATTTGATTTATGGCGATAAAAACATCTACACCACTCCACGCGATTTGTTCAATTTTTCAAAAGCAATGTTTTCAAAAGATTTTCTTCCAAAAGAACTGATGGAAAAGGTTTTTGAGCCATACAGCAATGAGAAAAAAGGCGTGAACAACTATGGTCTTGGATTTAGATTAAAAATATTTGATGAAGGAAAAAAACTGACCTATCACAACGGCTGGTGGCACGGCTCTAACACGGTTTTCATCCATCTGAGAGAATCCAAAACCACCATCATCGCCCTAAGCAACAAGTATTCCAGAAAAATATACGGAACAATGCTTCTTTCCACGCTCTTTGAAGATTTTCCTTTTGAAATTGATAAAGTGATAAATCCAGATGCCGAAACTGCTGATACCACAGAGGTTTTTGCAGAAGATACCGAAAGAGCAAAAACTCCAAAGAAGAAACCAAAGAAAACTTCTATGGACAGCCTAAAAGCGACAAAAACAGAGGAAACCATACAGAAAACCTCAGAATCTACAGAGGAGGAAGATTAAATTTAAAAAACTTATTTTTGTTTCATGAAAAAGATTTTCTTTGTTGCTATTTTTATAGTTCTTCTGAGTGCCTGTGCAAGAGTAGGCTCTCCCGAAGGCGGTGCGAAAGACACCACTCCACCTAAGTTCCTGAAATCCAATATAGATACGAGCAGAGTAAATGTTCCCACCAACACTAGGGAACTTCGGCTGTATTTTGATGAATATATCAACTTAAAGGATACGAATAAAAATCTTATCATTTCGCCACCGATTAAAAAGATAAAAAAAATCATTCCTTCTAACCTTGCAAACAAATACATTTCCATAACATGGGATGAAGATTTGCAGGAAAACACGACTTATAATTTCAACTTTGGAAATGCCATCGTAGATAATAACGAGGGAAATGTGCTACCTTACTTTAATTTTGCTTTTTCTACGGGAAAAGAGCTTGACAACCTGTACATCAGCGGGACGATAACTGATGCCTTACTCATCCCAGAGAAACCCTCCAAACATGGCATTGTGGTAGGACTCTATGCGGATAGCGCCGATTTCAAACAAAAACCAAATTACATCGCAAAAGCTGATGAAGACGGCTATTTTGAACTAAACTACCTAAGTAAAGGGAAATACAGTATCATCGCTTTTGAAGATGAAAACGAAAACTCTGTGTATGATGCAGGTAAGGAAAAAGTTGGTTTCTTAAAGGAAAAAATAGATTTAAGCCAAAATTTATCTGGTCTGAAAATGAAAATTTACCCTTCTGAAAAGAATATCAGATATAAAGAAACTACGCCTGTGAGCGGAGGAATACTGATGGTTTTCGAAGGAAATCCAAAGAAAGTAGAAGTAAAAAGCATCAGCAGTGAACTTACTGATTATCAAGTAACTCACGCCGAAAAATCTGATTCTGTGATGGTCTGGGTAGGGAAACAAAACGCCCTAAACAACAGAACTCTTACGCCGCTAAAAATAAGTTATAATGCTGATGGTAAGGAAGATACTATTTCTGTTTCCTATAAAACCAACGAAAAAGATGAACTGACCTTAGCCAATAACAAAGGCGGACAACTTCCTCCTGAAAAAGATTTTGTCATTACTGCTAATATGGCTTTGAAAGAGATAAATCCTGCTCTGTGGGCGCTGAAAAGTGACAGTATTAGCCAAAAATTTGAGGCAAGAATTTCTGAAAAAAATCCGAAGGAAATTATTATTTCATCGGACTTTAAAACTGGAAAAAAATACTCGCTGAGCATCCCGAAAGGAAGTGTTCAAGGACATTATTTCCAAAATCCAAAGGCTTATATTTTCAATTTTGAAGCTGATAAAGCCGAAAATTACGGAAGTTTAACCCTAAAACTAACGAACCAGCCGAAGTCTTATTTTTGGATACAACTAATTGATAGTGAAGGAAATGTAAAATATTCTCAATATACGAACAAGAACGAAATCCGTTTTACGAGCCTTGACCCAGCGATTTATTACGCCCGAATTTTAGTGGATGATAATGGTAACAAATACTGGGACAAAGCCAATTTCTCTGAACAAAAATTTGCTGAAGAAGCCTTTGTTTTTGAAAAGAAATTGGAAGTAAGAAAATTATGGGAAATCGTGGAAAATTGGGTTTTGGAATGATTTTTTCATCACTCCTCGTTCAAATTAAATTTTTAAATTATGAAGAAGTTTAGTCAATTATTTTTAATTTTAGTTTCGACTTTAGGTTTTGCTCAATGCGAAATCACAGGAAAATCCTCATTAGTAGTAGGAGAAAAAAGCAGTTATAGCATAAAAAAAGATGCCCAGTGCAAAGAATGCTACCGATGGACATCTGAAGGCGGAATCCTAGTAGAAAGCGATAACAGGCTGGATTCTGTAGAAATCATGCCCGTAAATGCAGGAAATTCCACATTGTCTGTGCAGTATATTTCTGAAAACGGAAATATCACAAAATGTAGTAAAGATATCAGCATTCTTGCCAAAGAAAATTTGGAAGAAACTCCAGCTGAACCCGCTAAAAAAGGAGATTGTGATATAGATGTGACCAACTACGAAACTAGAAAAATCTCCAATGACAGATTAGGATTTTTCAGTAATTCCAGTAAAGATTTCAGCTATACTTGGGAGGTGCTTTATAAGAACGGACAGAAACAATATTCTACAGAAAAAGCACCGCAATTCAGCTATTCTAAGGACAACCAAATCGTAACTGTTTCTGTAACTGTAGTTTCCAAATCTTGCTATAAAAAATTCACCAAACCTTATGATGATAATTTTTGGAAGTTTTTCTAAAAATATAAAACCACTACAATGAAACTATACATCATCAGCGGACTGGGCGCAGACAGAAGCGTATTTGAACATATCAATTTCCCATCGGAAATGGAGCTTCATTTCATCGATTGGCTCGTCCCAGAGCAGGATGAGGAGTTTGACCATTATGTGAATAGAATGGCCGAAAGCATCAATCCTGATGAGGATTTTTGTCTGCTCGGCTACTCTTTTGGAGGAATCATCGTGCAGGAAATTCATAAAAAATTTCCAGCTAAAAAAGTCATTATCCTTGCTAGTATAAAATCGCCTTCGGGAAAATCCAGACTGATGGAAATAGGGAAACACTCCAAGCTTTACAAAATAATCCCAACTTCGGCATTTAATGAAAAATCCTATAGTTTTTATTCTTTTGTAAGGCATCTTTTTGACCCGAAAAATCCAAAAATTTTAAAATATTTTAAGGTCAGAAATCCTTATTATATCAAATGGAGCATAGAAAAAATCCTTGATTGGGATGCAAAAGAAAACCCTGAAATCATACAGATATCAGCGGATAAAGATATCGTTTTTCCTATCAAAAACTCAAATCCAAACTATGTCATCAAAGGAGGAACGCACCTCTGCCCTGTGACAAAAGCAAAGGAAATTTCTGCTATTTTAGAAAAAGAATTTGGAGGATTATAAAAATTTTAAAATCAATAAAATAGTGAGCACAGAAAACCAAATCCCAACCCAAGAGTGGCTGGAAAAGTACGAAAAAGTAAAATCTATTCTCGTTCCGCCTTTTTCTTTTGAAGAAATTTACTCACAAAAAGAGGCTTTTGGGAAGAAACTTTTTATCTTAAATATGGGAGAAGTCCATTTCCCTACGGGAGAAATTTTGGTAAGAGACCCTTTGTATTTTCTTCATCGCGACCAGCTTCCTTATTTTCAAAAAGTTCCAACAGGAAAATTTCCGCTTAATACATTGGTTGTAGAGGTGGAGGAAGACGATTACCGTTATGTTTCTACACGAGTAAAATTTAGTAACAAAAAAGCAGTCAGCTACACTGAGGCTTTGGTCGGAGATGAAAATCTGGATGATTTGGAAGATGGAAGTTTCTTCGGATTCTTTGCTGATGCAGGGCTGGCAACTATAGTGGATGTAAAAACCCGTGATGCCTACTGTGATTTTCGGGAAAAATGGTATAAAGAACGGCCTGAGGATGCCAATATCTGCGATAAACTTTTTGCTGAAGAATTTGCAAAAAATTACAAAGAAAATCCTCAGTTTCAGAGAGAAGGAGGCGAATGGATTAACTTCAAAATTCCAAATACAGACCTAAGCATGCCGATGATACAAAGCGGCTTCGGCGATGGGCTATATCCTGTATATTTCGGATATGATGAAAACAACGAAGTCTGCGAAGTTGTTATAGAATACTTTGATTTAGAACTGACTTTTGGGCAGGAAGAAGAATAACTTTATTTTAATCTAAAAAAACTCTCATAGGTTTTAAACCTGTGGGAGTTTTTTTATTTCCGAATCTTCATAATTTTTCACTGCTCGTTCCAGCGTATTTTTTATTCTCGTTTTCAGTCGGTTTGGTTTATGAACTGTGATATAATCACCAAAGCCTAAAATAACCCTTTCCAACTCAAAATTCAGCTGTACTCTTATCCTGAAATATGTTTCGCCATCTTTTTCTTCCAAAATCTCCTGCGTGTGATGAAACGGCTTGGTTTTCACATATTCTGCATGAATTCCTTTTATTGAAAAAACCACATTCTGCCCCCTTTGTTCGCGTGATGTCGTTACGCCGATCACTTCAGAGAAATATCTATCGGCATTAAATTCCCGCTCCCGAAAAGGAATATTTTCCTCTATCTGCACACTTATTATCCTATCAAGTGCAAGGTTCAGAAGCGCATCTCCATACCAGCAGATGAGAAACCAGCGGTTATTATACTCCTTCAAAAGCTGTGGGAAAACAATGTATTTTTTCTCTTCTCTTGCCTTAAAACTTTTATAAACCACTCCCAGCGTCTTCTTATTCAAAATCGCATTGTACAGAATATCAATATATTCCAAACCTTTGAGCTGTTCATTTTTATCTAAATGAATAATGGACTGCTGCTGCGCAGAATGCACCGTGTTTTCCAATTTTTGAATAACGCCATTCAAATCCTTAAACATAGAAAAATCCTTAAACTGCTTCAAAATCTGCACCGCATTGTTCATGGCTTTTAGGTCGTTTTCATTTACTGCAATGTTATGAATACTGTATTCAGGGTCGGTGTATCGGTAATATTTTCTGTCATAGACCTCTATGGGAGCTTCGTAGCCAAATTTCTCGCTGCGCATATTCTGTATATCGAGCTGAATGGTTCTTTTGCTGACATAGGCATCTTTCCCTTCAAACTCAAAAAGAGCCTCAGAACACTCCTCTATCAAATCCTCCAGCGTATATTTTTTATATTTATTTCTAAGGCATCTGTCGATGGTTTTGTAACGGATAAGGGCGTTTTTATTTGAAGACATTTTATTTTTTTTACAAAATTATCAAACTTTTTTAACTACGCAAAAAGATTGCGCTTTTGTGTGTTTACTTTGCATCATCAAAATGAAACATTATGAAAGTTACAGGAAAAAATATTATCAACTGGGGATTCCGCCAAGGGAAATGGTTCGGTGAAGCCTTGAAAACCATCAATGAAAACGAATGGGAAGAAGCTGAGATTTTAGAATACTTGGAGCAGTTCAGACTTCCAGATCCTATTCCACTGAAAAGAATTCCTGCTGATTTTGTGGTTAATATTCATCCTGAAAATGAATTAGAAGAAGATAATGTAAGCAAGGTAATCGCTACCATGAAGAAGCTGATGAAAACGCCAACTCTGGAAAAAGGAGCTCTGATGCCTGATGCCTGCCCTACAGGTAAGGAAGGAATCATCCCTGTGGGAGGTGTGGTAGTCGCTAAAAACGCCATACACCCAGGGTTCCATTCGGCGGACATTTGCTGTTCTGTGATGCTTACTGATTTTGGGAAAATAGACCCTAAATTAGTTCTGGACGCAGCGCACGACTCTACTCATTTCGGGTATGGAGGCCGTCCAAGAGGACAGCAGATAGCGATGAGCAAAGAACTTATAGAAGCTTTTGAAAAGAATTTATTCCTAAAAAAGCCCGAACTCATCAGCACAGCCAGAGACTGTATGGGAACGCAGGGAGATGGGAATCACTTCTTATTCATTGGGACTTCCATGAAGACAGGAAATACGATGATGGTCACCCACCACGGTTCCAGAGCTGTGGGCGCAGAACTCTACAAAATGGGACTAAAAACAGCCAACTACTTCCGTAGAGATATTTCGCCTGATACTTTGGAAGAAAATGCGTGGATTCCTTTTGATACAGAAGAAGGACAAGCCTACTGGGAAGCACTGCAAATCGTAAGACAGTGGACAAAAGAAAATCATGAAGCGATTCATAATTTGACTTTGAAAAAACTTGGAGTAGAGATGCAGGATAGATTTTGGAACGAACATAATTTCGTTTTCCGAGAGGGAGAATTGTTTTATCATGCCAAAGGTGCTACGCCTTTAGATGCTAAATTCCTTCCTGAGGACAATGAGCTAAGACTCATTCCGCTAAATATGGCGGAGCCTGTCCTCATAGTGAAAGGAACTACCAACGAGCGAAACATAGGATTTGCGCCACATGGAGCAGGGAGAAATTTCAGTAGAAACGAGCATAAAAGAAACAAAGCCCACCAGACAGATGAGGAAGTTTTTGCTGAGGAAACGGCTGGGCTGGATGTTAGATTTTTCTCTAATGAAATAGATATTTCGGAACTGCCATCCGCCTACAAAAACGCACAAAATGTGAGAAAACAAATTTTAGAATACAACCTGTGCGAGATAGTAGACGAGGTCATCCCTTACGGATGTATCATGGCTGGAGATGTAGAAAAAAACGCTCCTTGGAGAAAAAAGAAGAAAAATAAAGAATTATAAAATAACCGCCACCTATTAAAAATTGAAAATAGCCCAATAGGGAATTGCGGAGCATATGATGCAGGGTTATTTTCTGGTAATGTCTTCGGACTTGGGGGTTCGAGTCCCTCTTAATCAGCTGCTTTACACAGCCTAAAACAACAAAAGGAGCTGCGGAATTTCGGTTCATCAGGGATAAAGTCTGCAAAATAAAGGATACCGTACAATATTGATAATCAATTTGTTTTCCCTTTATTCTTGTCAGCCGCTCCTTTTTAACTTTAAAAATTTAGAAAAAATGGGAATATTTACAAAAACTTACCAAGTGTTGCCTTTCTACATAGGCTTCCTTTTTAGAAACAATACTTTTGAAAAGCAGCTAAATGCAGGTTTTCACGAAATTTATGATTGGAAAGATAGAACCAAACTCTATCAAATCCCTCAAAATTCGCTGCTAATCACGGTGACCAACCAAGAGATTTTGACCAAGGATAACATCGCCCTCAGGTTTTCTTTTAATATCATTTATAAAGTGACTGATGGTCTCAAACTACTGGAAAACACGATGATAAATGAATACTACATTCTGAGTGATGCGGAACATAAACTTCAAAACTTAGTTCAAATTTATTTCAGAAAAATGATTTCCCAAATAGAGAGCGAAGCTTTGAACGAAAAAAGAGCCGAATGGATGGATTTAAAACCTGAAGAAATTCAAAGCAAAACGAATGAATTCGGAGTGGAAATAGAAAATATCCAAATTCGAGATATTACTTTTCCAAAGAGTATTCAGGAATTATTTGCAAGACATTTGGAAGCGAAAATAAGGGCAAAAGCTGATTTAGAAAATGCCAGAACGGCGGTAGCTACTGCCAGAGCCTTGAAAAACGCTTCTGAAATGATGAAAAATGATGAAAACATCAGATTCTTCCAAACCTTGGAAACTATTACGAAAATAGCCGAAAAAGGGAAACATACTTTTATGATTGGAGATATTCATCAGATTGCGAAGTAATTTCACAAAAAACAGCTCATCTTTGAGCTGTTTTTCGTTTTTATTAAGAATTTTAAGCATTCTCCAAAACATAGCTGAATACCAATGGTGCTACGATGGTAGCATCGGATTCTATGATGTATTTTGGTGTATTGATGTCTAATTTACCCCAAGTGATTTTCTCGTTTGGAACTGCTCCTGAATACGAACCATAAGAAGTCGTAGAGTCAGAAATCTGGCAGAAATAAGACCAGAAAGGAACATCATGCATCTCCAAATCTTGGTAAAGCATTGGTACCACGCAGATTGGGAAGTCCCCAGCGATACCACCACCTATTTGGAAGAAACCTATGCCTTTTCCAGCGCTGTTGTTTCTGTACCAATCAGCAAGGAAAGTCATGTACTCTATCCCTGATTTCATTGTAGAAGGCTTTAATTCACCTTTGATGCAGTAGCTTGCAAAGATATTCCCCATTGTAGAATCTTCCCAACCAGGAACTACTATCGGAAGGTTTTTCTCCGCTGCTGCAATCATCCAAGAATCTTCTCTCGGAATCTCGTGATACTGTTCTAGAACGCCTGAAAGTATCATTTTGTACATATATTCGTGCGGGAAGTATCTTTCACCTTTGCTTTCTGCATCTTTCCAAATTTCAAAGATGTGTTTTTGTAGCTTTCTGAAAGCCTCTTCTTCTGGGATACAAGTGTCAGTTACTCTGTTTAGTCCTTTTTCTAACAATTCCCACTCATCTTGCGGAGTAAGGTCTCTGTAGTTAGGAACTCTTTTGTAGTGAGAGTGCGCCACAAGGTTCATCAAATCCTCTTCCAAGTTTGCCCCTGTACAAGAGATAATCGCCACTTTGTCCTGACGAATCATCTCTGCTAAGATTTTTCCCAGCTCGGCAGTAGACATCGCTCCTGCCAAAGAGATTAACATTTTTCCGCCATCTTTTAGGTGCGCTACATAGCCTTTAGAAGCGTCCACCAAAGATGCTGCATTGAAATGCAGATAATATTTTTCGATAAATTCGGTAATTGGTTTGTTTGCCATTTTTCTTTATTTTAACTTTAATTATATTTTATATTCTTTTTTAAAATCTTTAAATTCAACCCACAGGGTTAAAAAAATAATTAACGCAAAAATAAGAATAATTATTTACAAATTCTGTTTTTACTCTATCCATATTATAAAATCACCTATGTTCTATTGTTTATTTTATAAATTTGTAGAAACAGATTTCTGAAAAATAACTCCACTGATTAAACAAAATTTCATGAAAAAATATATTTATCTTTCTATATTGATAGTATTATTTCTTTCCTGCAAAGGCAGCAAAGTTGTAAATGAGCAAGATATAGACTTTAACTGCGAAGAAATGGTTGTAGCAATCGTGCGGTCAAGTTCTTTGGATTGGAAAAGGTTTCCTAATGCATCTACAAGAATAGACAGGGCGGAGAGTGATAGTATTTTCATCAAAGTTTTCTTTGATATGAACATTTCTGATGAACCAAACACCAAACAAGTTGTAGAAAATACAATCGCTTGGCTTCTGCTGGACCTTAGCGAGAAAAAATTGTATAACATCACATACGACCTTGAAAACCCTAAGAAAGTGGATTTCAATAAAAAACTCGTCAACAAAAACAAATGCAAAATTCTACTCAATAACTCATCACAAAAATGAGATATTTAATTTTAAAGTTCTTCAAAACATGGAAAGCAAACTTTTATATGATATGTTCTGTCTTTGTGTCTTAACAAAAGAAGAAATCATATCTTACATAGAGCAAAAAGAAGAAAAACACTTTGAAAATATTGATTATTACGATATTTTATATCCTAAAAATCAAGATGAAAAACTATTTATAAAAAATATATCCAAAATATGCTACACAGAATATTTAGATGGAGAGTTAAAGAAAAATATAGCATTATCATCTCCCTTTTCCATAGAAGCAAAAACAAGATTAAGATAAAAGAAACTTTATACAAATTTTTCTTTTACAACAGTAAAAGTCTCTTAGATATAGACTTTGATTTTTGGAACTTGGTTGAAACTGATGATGAACTCCTAAAAGATGGTTTCAAAGGAATATCCAATTCTGATATTGACATAAAAGAATATCTAAATAAAAACCAAAAATACACACATTTATCCAAAGCTAATTTACTATCACTATTAAGTCAAAATCAATGAACATTCCTATAATCAAAGTAATTCAATGAAGATTTAAAAACCCAAAACCCTTAAAAAC
>CAUSFO010000037.1:0-15388 GCA_963530895.1 uncultured Flavobacteriaceae bacterium
ATGACTATCTGGCGTAGAGCTCGGTCGTTCATATCCATCACACGCTTCCAGACAATGGTTTTTGGGTCTATATTTAGATTGTGTTTTTTACTTTGTAAGTTATTGTCTATCAACGCAGAAAGAAGATTATTTGCCTTTTCCACTGCCGAAAAATCCCCTGTAAAATGCAGGTTGATATCCGCCATTGGGATAACTTGGGCATATCCTCCCCCAGCGGCACCTCCTTTACTCCCGAAAACAGGTCCTAAACTAGGCTCACGAAGCACCAAAACTGCTTTTTTACCGATTTTATTCAGTCCATCACAAAGCCCCACCGAAACAGTGGTCTTCCCCTCTCCTGCCGGCGTGGGATTGATAGCTGTCACTAAAATCAATTTTGATTTTTTAATTTTTTCTTCATCGATGTATTTTAGAGGAATTTTGGCTTTTTGTCTGCCATAGTATTCTAAATCTTCCTCCGCAATAGCAATTTTTTCTGCAATTTCTCTAATGGGTCTGATGTCCGCACTTTGTGCAATCTGTATGTCTGTTTTCACAATAGTTTTGTTTCCTACAAATCTATAAAAATTTGATTTAAAATTAAAAAAAATTTATAGCGAATTAAAATATTAAAATCCCTAAATTTGTAGGCTGTCTATTTTGAAGAATTTTTGTATTTTCGCCAAATATTTTGAATTCACTATGTCTTTACAAATTACTAATCTAACTAAAAAATTCGGTGAACAAACAGCACTGAATAATATCAACCTCAGCATTGAAAAGAACGAAATCGTGGGGCTTCTCGGGCCAAACGGAGCAGGAAAATCCACGCTGATGAAATCCATCACGGGTGTAGTAAAAATAGATGAGGGCGAAATTTTGTTCAACGATAAAGATATCACTCAATATCCGATAGAAAGCAAGAAAAACATCGGTTTTCTACCAGAAAACAACCCGCTTTACCAAGAGATGTTCGTAAAAGAATATCTGAATTTCGTGGCTGATATCCACAAAATACCAAGCGAAAGAATAGATGAAGTTATCGAGCTAGTAGGCATCACTCCCGAAAAATCCAAAAAGATTTCCCAGCTCTCCAAAGGGTATAAACAGAGAGTCGGGCTGGCACAGGCGATTCTCCACCAGCCAGATTTACTTATCTTGGACGAGCCTACGAACGGTCTAGACCCTAACCAAATCATAGAAATCCGAAATGTGATAAAAGAAATCGGTAAGGAGAAAACCATCATCCTTTCCACACACATCATGCAGGAAGTAGAGGCGCTATGCTCTCGTGTCATCCTCATCCACAAGGGAAACATTCTGCAAGACACCTCTATAGAGGAGTTCAAAGGGCGATACAGCAATCTGGAAGAAGCATTCCAGAGCTATACTAACGGATAAAATTTTTTCATTTTTTATTGTAAAATAGCTTGTCAATTTTAGGGACAGGCTATTTTTGTTTCTAAAATATCCATCTTCTTCAATTTCATAGAGTTCAAAAAAATTCGTAAATTTCCGAAGTTTTTCTTGTTTTATAAAAAAATCATAAAATCATGGGACATTCACACGAAGGACACTGCCACCACCATAGCATGAGCAGTCTAGAAAATATCAACAGAGCGTTTTACATCGGTATCGGTATGAATCTGCTCTACACCGTGATAGAATTTGTGGTCGGTTTTAAAATCAATTCTTTGGCTTTAATCTCTGATGCGAGCCATAATCTGAGCGATGTTGCCAGTTTAGGAATTTCGCTCGTAGGTATCATTCTTGCCCAAAAAGCGAGCACACACAGCCTGACCTACGGCTACAAAAAAGCCTCAATTTTGGCTTCGCTCATCAATGCTATTCTGCTGGTATTCATTGTCTTCAAAATCATCATAGAAGCTGTGGAACGGCTGAATACACCTCCACAAATGGAGAGCAGCGGCATCATCATCACTGCTGCAATAGGCGTGGTTATCAATGCTGTTTCGGCGTTTCTTTTTTATAAAGGACAAAAACACGATATCAACATCAAAGGGGCTTTTCTGCACCTTATGGTAGATGCTTTGGTTTCGGTGGGTGTGATTATCTCTGGGGTGATTATCTATTTCACAGGCTGGAATCTCGCAGATGTGGTTATAAGTTTCATCATCGCTGTGGTGATTTTGATTTCTACTTGGGGACTTTTGACAGAAAGCATTAAACTCAGCCTAAACGGCGTACCAGAGGGCATTAATCCCAATGAAATCCAAAAACTAATAGAGGAAATCCCTGCCATAGAACAGACCCACCACCTCCATATATGGGCGATGAGCAGCTCTGAAAACGCCCTAACCGTCCATCTGGTGGTAAATGAGAGTATAAGTTTCCAAGAAATGGAGCAAATAAAAAAGGAACTCCGCCATAAGCTGGAACATCACAACATCCAGCATTCTACCTTTGAGATAGAAAGCTCTGACTGTAAATGCGACCAAGAGTTTTGTAAATAACAAAAACAGCCGCTCATATCGGAACGGCTGTTTTTATTTATATTTTCATTTATATTTTCCTACGCATCTATATTAGCATAGACAGCGTTCTTTTCTATAAATTCTCTTCTTGGCGGAACTTCATCTCCCATCAGCATAGAGAAAATTCGGTCTGCTTCCCCTGCGTTTTCTATAGTCACCTGTTTTAGGATTCTATTTTCTGGGTTAAGTGTAGTTTCCCAAAGCTGCTCTGCATTCATCTCCCCAAGACCTTTGTATCGCTGGATTTCCACGCCTCTGCCATCCGCAGAAAGTTCTTTGGTAAGCTCCTCTCTCTCCTTGTCATTCCATGCGTAGAGTTTTTTATTTCCTCTCTTCAGAAGATATAGCGGCGGTGATGCGATGTATACATACCCATTCTCTATCAGCTCTTTCATGTAACGGAAGAAGAATGTAAGAATAAGCGTAGAAATATGCGAACCATCTATATCGGCATCGGTCATAATTACTATTTTATGGTATCTCAGTTTAGACAAGTTCAGTGCTTTGCTGTCCTCCTCTGTCCCTACAGAAACCCCGAGTGCCGTATAAATATTTTTAATCTCGTCATTATCATAAACCTTGTGAAGCATAGATTTTTCCACATTTAGAATCTTACCTCTCAGCGGTAAAATCGCTTGGAAATTTCTATCTCTTCCTCCTTTGGCTGTTCCTCCCGCAGAGTCTCCCTCTACTAGAAAAATTTCGCTTATAGATGGGTCTTTAGATGAACAGTCGGCTAATTTCCCAGGTAAACCAGACCCTCCCAATGGCGATTTTCTCTGCACCATTTCACGGGCTTTCTTCGCTGCCTGACGAGCTTTCGCCGCTAAAACTACTTTTTGTACAATCTGCTTGGCTTCGTTTGGATTTTCTTCAAGGAAGTTAGAAAGCATCTCTCCTACTATCTTATCCACTGCACCAGAAACTTCAGAGTTCCCAAGTTTAGTCTTAGTCTGTCCCTCAAACTGAGGCTCCATTACTTTCACGGAAATCACCACTGTAAGCCCCTCACGGAAGTCATCTCCTGTAACTTCAACTTTTTCTTTCTGTGGAATTCCTAGTTCATCAGCATATTTTTTGAGCGTTCTAGTCAAAGCTCTTCTAAAACCAGCCAAATGAGTTCCTCCCTCATGCGTGTTAATATTATTTACATAAGAATGCAGGTTCTCGTTGAACGAAGTATTATATCTCATCGCTACTTCCACAGGGATATCATCTCGTTCTCCTTCCATGAAGATCACATCCATTATCCCTTCTCTATTTCCATCGATGAATTCTACAAATTCCTTCAACCCTCCTTCAGAATAGAAAGTTTCGCTTTTAAACTCTCCGTTTTCCTCTTTTACTCTTTCATCTGTAAGAGTGATGGTAATTCCTTTATTAAGAAAAGCCAACTCGCGAAGACGAGCCGCCAAAGTATCATAATTATAAACTAATTCATTAAAAATAGATTCATCTGGCTGGAAAAACACCTCAGTCCCAGTAATCTCTGAAGCACCGATTTCCTGAACATTCCCAAGAGCTTTACCTTGTGAATATTTCTGCTGGTAGATTTTACCATCTCTCTGAACAGTAGCTATCAACGATGTAGAAAGCGCATTCACACACGAAACACCTACACCATGAAGCCCCCCAGAAACCTTGTAAGAATCTTTATCAAACTTACCTCCTGCCCCTATTTTGGTCATTACTACCTCTAGAGCGGATTTTTGTTCTTTCTCGTGGAAATCCACAGGAATACCACGCCCATTATCTTTTACAGAAATACCATTTCCTTCATGAATCGTTACCGAAATAGTATCACAATATCCTGCCAAAGCCTCGTCTATAGAGTTATCCACCACCTCATAAACCAAGTGATGAAGCCCTCTAACCCCCACATCTCCAATGTACATCGATGGTCTGAGACGCACATGCTCAATACCTTCCAATGCCTGAATACTACTCGCTGTATACTGTTTTTCGCTCATGTATTTTCAAAAATTTAGTGAATTACAAAGATACATATTTTTTTGATAAAAATCAGTGTTTTTTGAACGAGAAATAAATTTTATATTTGGGAAATTTTATAAAAAATGAAAAAGAGCAACAATCTCTTGCTTCAAATACTGATTGCTATTGTTTTAGGAATAATTTTTGGAAAATATGTAAATCAAGAATTTTTAAAAGTTTTTCTTACTTTCAATGGGCTATTTAGTCAGTTTCTTGGGTTCTGTATCCCTTTGATTATCATAGGATTGATAGTCCCATCGATAGGAAAACTGGGCGGAACAGCCAGTAAACTAGTGCTTGTAACGGCAGGATTGGCTTATTTATCTACGCTTTTAGCTGGTTTTGTGTCTTATGGAGTGAGTATCAGCACTTTCCCAAGTCTTTTGGAAGGGCAGTCGCTCAGTGATGTTTCAAAAGTCACTGAAATCAAGCCTTATTTTTCGCTGAGCATTCCTCCTATGTTTGATGTGATGACGGCGCTGGTTTTGGCCTTTATGGTAGGAATAGGAATTTCTAAAATCCACAATTCTACATTGTTACAGGTTTTTGAGGAATTTGAAATTATCATCTCTAATGTCATTGCCCGCATTCTTATTCCGCTGCTTCCATTGTATATTTTTGGAATCTTTTTAGGAATGGCACATACAGGCGAAGTTTTCACGATTGTTTCTATTTTCATTAAAATTATCGCCATTATTTTTGGGCTTCATATTTTGTTTTTGATATTTTTATTTACCATCGCTGGAATTATCGGAAGGAAAAATCCTTTTAAAATGCTGGTAAATATGATACCTGCCTATATCACGGCTCTGGGAACGCAGTCTTCGGCTGCTACTATTCCTGTTTCCTTACAGCAGACCATCAAAAACGGCGTTTCGGAAAAGGTGGCTAAACTGGTTATTCCTCTTTGTGCAACAATACATTTATCTGGAAGTGCCCTGAAGATAGTTGCCTGCACCATTGCTCTGATGGTGGTGCAACAGATGCCGATTGATTTCTTGGATTACGCAGGATTTATTTTCATGCTTGGCATTGCTATGGTGGCTGCACCTGGAGTCCCTGGTGGTGCTATTATGGCGGCTATCGGGATTATCGGTTCTATGCTGGGATTCGATGAAAAAAACCAAGCGCTGATGATTTCCCTATACATCGCTATGGACAGCTTCGGAACGGCTGGAAATGTTACAGGAGACTGCGCTATAGCGGTAATTACAGATACTATTTTGGGTGAAAAACAGAAAACCAACGACTAAATGAAAGAAAAGTTTTTACAAATTCTTTGGGAAAACAAGGTTTTTAATCCGCTCTTGTTCAAGGATACGGATGGAAACCCTATCGAAATCCTAGATTTTGGAAAACTAAATAGCAATGCTGGTCCTGATTTTCATTCGGTAAAGATAAAAACACAAGGCATCACATTCTTTGGAAATGCTGAATTTCATGTAAAATCTTCCGACTGGCTTCTGCACAAACATTCGGAACAGAAAGATTATCAGTCTATTATCCTTCATATCGTTTTTGAACACGACCAAGAAATTTCGGAACTAAAAGAAAGAAACATTCCTACGCTGGAACTAAAAAACTATATTGAAAAATCTGATTTTCAATACTATAATTTTGATAAAGAAAAGAGTTTTATTCCTTGTGAAGATATTTTCAGCATTAAAAAAATCCCAAATTATTTTTCCGAGGAAATCGTTTTGCAAAAATTAGAGGAAAAAGACAAAGAAATCAGACAGCAGTTACTGGCTACAAAGAACGATTACGAGGCGGTTCTATTCCAAAGAATAGCCTACTCTTTTGGGCTGAAAGTAAATTCGGAAACTTTCCTCCAAATTGCACAAAACATTGATTTTAAAATCATTAAAAAAGTTTCTCAAAATCCTTTTCAGCTGGAAAGCCTCTTATTTGGAAAAGCAGATTTACTAAATAATACGGAAAAAGACAACCAAAAATGGCTGAAAGAATTTGAGTTTTTAAAGGCAAAATTTGGAATAAATGACATCGTTTTTCCTGCTAAATTTATGCGGATGATGCCCGTTTCGTTCCCTACTATAAGGCTTTCGCAGCTGGCTCAGTTGTATTCTCGGCATCAGAATTTATTTTCAAAAATCATCAATGCAAAAAGCGTGGAGGAGTTGAAAGATTTATTCAAAGACATAAAAACCTCGGAATACTGGGAAAATCACTATGTTTTCGGAAAGGAAAGCAAAGCCAAAACCAAAAAACTTTCAGATGATTTTATAGAAATTATTTTGCTGAATGCTATCCTTCCTGTGATTTATTCCTATCATAAGGAAAAAACTGATAATCAGAAAATTATATTTAATTTTTACCAAAACCTAAAACCTGAGAAAAACTCCATTATCAAACAATGGAAAAATTTAGGCGCGAAGATAAAATCTGCCCTAGATTCCCAAGCGTTCTTATATTTATACAAAAACTGGGCAGCCAGAAAAGATGCTTAGAATGCTGTCAGACACAATTTTAATTTAAATTTAAACCAAATGATTTTTACTCTAAACGACATACAGATACAACCCGCAAAAGAAGAAGAACACGGACATATTTTTTCCTCATACTGCGCTTCCTTCCCTGCTGATGAGCGAAGAGATGAGGAGCAGTTTTACAAGCTTTTAGAAAATCACCACAGTAAGATATTGTCCATTTTCAAGGGAGAAAACCTCGCTGGATACCTTATCGTATGGGAGTTTTCAGAGTTTACATTTATAGAGCATTTTGAGATTTTCGAGGCTCTTCGTGGCGCTAATTTAGGCTCTACGATTCTGTCTATTTTGACTGAAAACCTCAGAAACATCGTGCTAGAAACCGAACCCAAAGAGCTGAGCCACATAGCTGAACGAAGAGTAGGTTTTTACAAAAAAAATGGTTTCTCCATTTTGGACGAGAGCTATATCCAACCAAGCTACAGCCAAGACAAAAACCCACTAAATCTCTGGCTAATGGGAACTTTTGAGCCTGATAATCTAACGCAAACCATTGCAGAAATTCATAAAATCGTATATCAAAATTAAGTCTAACCCAATAAAAATAATCACTCATGAACCTCAAATCTAAAATCGGAAATTACACCTTCGAAAATCCACTGATGAACGCCTCTGGATGCTGGTGCGAATCGGAAGAAAAACTAAATGAACTTCACCTCTCTGACTGCGGAAGTTTCGTAACCAAAAGTGCCACAGCGAAATACCGCGAAGGAAATCCATCGCCGCGATATGTGGAAGTTCCACTAGGAACTATCAACTCCATGGGACTGCCTAATGAAGGACTGGACTACTATCTCGATTATGCCCTAAAATTCCAAGAAAAACACGAACAAACCATCTTTCTCTCCGTGGCAGGAATGTCTTTTGAGGAAAATATGGAAATGCTGAAAAAAGTGAATTCTTCTGATTTTAAAGGCATTATAGAGCTTAACCTCTCTTGTCCTAATGTCCCTGGAAAACCTCAAACAGGCTATGATTTTGAGGCTACAGAGCGAATTTTACAAGAAGTTTTTACTTTCATCAAAAAACCTTTGGGCGTAAAACTTCCGCCTTATTTTGATATGGCTCATTTTGACAAAATTGCAGAAGTTCTGAATAAATTTCCGCTTCACTATGTGAATTGTATCAACTCCATCGGAAATGGGCTCTATATCGACACTGAAAAAGAAGAAGTCGTTATCAAACCAAAGGATGGATTTGGCGGAATCGGCGGTGAATATATCAAACCTACCGCTCTGGCTAATGTCCGAGCGATGTACACTAGACTAAATAAAAATATCCAAGTCATCGGCTGCGGTGGCGTTCTTACAGGGCAGGATGTCTTTGAGCATATTCTCTGCGGAGCAAGTATGGTTCAGGTGGGCTCTCAGCTGATGAAGGAAAATCCGTCTATTTTCGGGCGACTTCTATCTGAATTAAAAGAAATTATGTTCCAAAAAGGCTACCAATCCATAGATGATTTCAAAGGTAAATTAAAATCCTTGTAGTTCATCTGCATGGTTTTTAGTATTTTTGAAAAAATTTAAATCTTTTCAATGATAAAATTAAGCGTAAATATCAATAAAATAGCGACCCTCCGAAATTCCAGAGGAGGGCTGCTTCCTAGCGTAACAGAAGCCGCAGTGAAAATTCAGGAGTTTGGTGCAGATGGCATCACTATCCACCCAAGACCAGACCAGCGCCACATCACAAGACAAGATGTCTATGACCTAAAACCGCTGGTGCATACGGAATTTAATATCGAAGGCAATCCGCACCGCCCATTCATAGATATGGTTTTGGAAATCAAGCCTACACAGGTGACTTTAGTTCCTGATGCGGATAATGCCATCACTTCCAATGCAGGCTGGGATACCAAAACTCATCTGTATTTCCTGACAGACATTATATCAGAATTCAAACGAGCTGGGATTAGAACTTCTATTTTCCTTGACCCTAAACCTGAGCTTTGTGATTATGCCGCTAAAACGGGAGCTGACCGAATAGAACTATACACAGAGGCCTATGCTTCTGGATACAAAGCCGATAAAGAAGCTGCTATCAAGCCTTATTTAGAAACAGCTGTCCGTGCCAGCGAACTAGGGCTGGGCATCAATGCTGGGCATGATTTAAGCCTTGAAAATCTACGATATTTTGCGGAAACTATCCCAAATCTCTTGGAGGTGTCCATAGGGCATGCACTCATCAGCGAGGCTCTCTACATGGGCATGGAAAACACTGTTCAGGCTTACCAAAAAAGATTAGAAATCGACAAATAATTTTTTCTTACATGAGAAAGAAAAGAGAATTTCACTCTTCAGAATTGGTAAAAAGTTTGGCTAAAATCTATGGTTTTGATGAGATTTTAGTTTCATTTAAAATAAAAGACTTTCTCCGAGAATACTTGGACGAAAGTCTTTTTAACGAAATAGAACAAGTTCGGCTAAACAAAGGCGTTCTCAGCCTAAAAATAAAATCTCCTCTACTAAAAAACGATTTTCAGATGCGAAAATCGTTCTATGTCAATAAAATTTCTTCTGAACTGGGAATAGAAATTACCCAAATCATCGTTCTATAACTACTCTTGGAGGCGGATATGGTTCATCTGCTTCATGATCCAGCTGTGCTTTCTTTTCAGCGCTGGCGTTGGATTTTTTGGGTCGTATTTTTTTGGATTTGGAAGAACCGCTGCTATCCACGCCGCCTCGCTTTTGGTAAGATTTTTAGCCGATTTCTTAAAATAATACCGCGAAGCTGCCTCCACACCGAAGACCCCCTGCCCCATTTCTATCGAGTTGAGATACCTCTCCATGATGATTTTCTTGTTCCAAACCTTTTCAATCACGAAAGTAAAAACCACTTCCAAACCTTTTCTGAACCAGCTTCTATTATTCCAAAGGAAAATATTTTTGGCTGTCTGCTGGGAAATCGTGCTTCCGCCCTGTATTCGTTTTCCTTTTTCATTATTCTCCATGGCTCTTTCAATAGCTTTAAAATCAAAACCATCGTGTTTATAATAGTTTTGATCTTCTGATGCTATGACCGCTATTTTCACATAATCTCCCATTTCATCATAGGAAACATACTCGCGGTCTAATTTCTGATATTGAAACAAACCGCCGAGCTGCGTCCATGTGATGATGGGATTAAAAAACCTGCCCCAAACCACCGCTAAAAGGTAAAATATTAAAATAAAATAAATTATTTTCTTCAAATATTTCAGCATCAAAAACCTATTTTTTTATTTTCTTTTGTAGTGTCTTTTAGTGATTTTTCATCCATATTCGTAAGTTCCGCCAGAGAGCGAGGCTCATCTACAGTAATGTCCTTGCCTATTGATTTCAGGTAAGCATTGGATTTTTCCACGGTCAGCTCTCGGAACTTATATTCTGCTATCAGCCTTCCTTTTCTCAGCAGGGCAGAATCTATTTTGGATATATCCGAATTAAATGTACAAATTAACTGACATTCAAGCACATCCGAAAGCATTCCGTCTGCTATGTTCAGAATCGAAGAAACCACATCCGTATTGCTGTTGAGCGTTGTTCTCTCTGCAATGTAGTTTTCACAATCTTCCAGCACCAAAACCGAATTCTGATTATCCACCAAAACACCAATAAAACTAGGGTCTGTGAGCGAAGAAATCATCGTAGTCGGTATGAAAATGAATTTTTTATTCGGAATCTGGCTCGTCAGCCATTTGATGTAGTTGGTCTTTCCAGAACCAGCAATCCCGTGAAGCAGCACGATTCCCTTGTTTTCATTAGTTATCGTATGTTTCACTCTGGTATGCACCTCCATAAAATCATCATTGTACATCAGATCCAAGTCTATTCTGTGAGGTTTTATCGTATGAGTTTTCAAGTCAAAACCTGAATTATCCTTCAGCAAAATAGATACTTTAGCTTCTTTAGAAACATATTTTTCAAAATATTCACTGAAAAGTTTTATTAGATTTGCCTTAGTATTAAGAGAATCATTTTTATAATAAACATACTCCACACGATAGAGCCCCTCCTCAAAAACTTCTGTATCATAGTCATCAGACAAGTCTCTGGTTAACAGTATAAAAACCTCTAACTCAGGATGAAAGTAGCATTCCTCGCTCTCGTAAAGCTCATTAGTTTTTGATGAATATTCCATCGTTTGGAAATCCTCACATTTCTGGAACTGAGAGAGTTTTTCTTTGTGTATAACCAGCTCATCATTACCGATATACAGATTTGCCATAGCATTATTTAACAAAGCTCTATAAGGCGACGAAGTGTGAGAAACATCCATCTTGTTATAAAGCTTTACTGCTCCTGCTTCACCATCATAACCCATTAGGTAAAATGGTTTATAAAATTCTGATTCTTTTATTCTCATATTTTTAAATTTAATTTATACTTTAATATTTTGTTTATTTTTTCTCTTTATACCAAGAGAAATATTTTACATAATTTCTGCTTATTCGCTGTATTTCAGACTCCATAAGGTCTTGCGAAACATCTTTTATCTTTTTTGCAGGAACTCCTGCCCATAGCTCACCTTCCCTAATGTGTGTCCCCTGTGTAACCACCGAACCAGCCGCCACCACAGAATGGGACTCTATCAGACAGCCATCCATGACAATAGCCCCCATACCGATAAGCACATTATCCTTTATTTCACACCCATGAACCACCGCATTATGCCCGATGGAAACATCATTTCCTATAATGGTCGCGTGTTTTTCGTAGGTGCAGTGCACAGTTACATTATCTTGAATATTCACCCTGTCACCGAGCCTGATGCTGTTCACATCCCCTCTCAATACGGCATTATACCAAATGCTGCACGCATCACCCATCATCACATCACCGATAATCACAGCTGTTTCCGCTAAAAATACATCTTCGCCCACAATGGGAGTTTTTCCTAAAACTTCTCTAATCAAAGCCATTTTCTATAATTTTTCTGCTGTAACTATCACAGGCATAGAGTTTTCTGGATTAAAATCAACTTTATTAAATCCGCCATAAAACTGAATATTTTTAAATCCTGCATTCTCCAAAAACTCTTTAAGTTCTTGATAATCAATATTTATCAAAACCTCTTCATTTTCAACTTTTTTATCTAAAATAGTTTTGAAAATAATATTTCCTTCTTCATTCAAATAGTAAAAGCGCTCAAATGTAACTCCCTCATTATCAATAATCGGCAAATTTCCTAAAAAATTTCCTTCGTTATTTTTAGATGTGAATTTCCAAAAATTTACCATTTGGATGATTAGTTTCCCGCCTTGTTCCAGCTGAGCATAGGCTTTCTGTAAAAAATCTGAAATCTCTTTCTTGCTTTCCAAATGAGGAAGCGTATTTCCTATGTTGATAATGGTCGTAAATTTCGGAAGCCTATCAATATCAAGCATACTCATATTAACGACTTCTACGCCTTTCTCTTTTGCTTTTTTGATGAGTTTTTCGTTGATATCAATGGCTGTGACATCATAATTCTCGCCAAGTAAATACTGGGACAAATTCCCTGTTCCAGCGCCCACATCCAAAACCTTTTTGCCTTTTATTTCCTCTGCAAAAAAAGTCTTGTGCAGTGGAGACAATGAAAAAATCAAATCATATTTCTCTGAAATATCATCATAAAATTTTTTCATACTTTTTCGATTCTGTGTAATATCGCTCATATTCAGCATTTTAATTATTTCACATTTTTCCTTTTCATGAAAATAGAAGTCACTATCACGATGACCACCATAATGCCAAGCATCCAATAAAAGCCGTATTCATGGTCTATTCCGAACATTTCCTGAAAATTCATTCCGTAAAGACTCGCCAAAAAGGTTATCGGCAAGAAATACGCTGAATATACAGCTAAAATTTTCATAGACTCATTATTTCTCTGGTCAGACAGCGCCAAAAATAGACTTATAAGACTGGTAGACTGCGAGTTAAGATATTCAAAACCACTCATCACCTCCGTATAGGTGTCCTTCAAATCATTGAATTCTATTTTTTCTATCGGAAGTTTGTCATAAAAATTAACCCACTCATTAGAAATGGACAAAAGTTTCAGATTAAGGCTCGCTCGTCTTTTAAGACGATATAGACGCTTGATTTCGTTGGAGTTAGAATCCGTTTTAGTGAAAATATCATTCTCTATTTTTTCCATTTTCTCCAAAAGATTGATATTTTCTTTTCTGTAAGATTTCAAAATGCCAGAACCCAGTTCCAAGGCTATCCTGTATGGATTAGCAGCCTGAAAAGTCCCATTTTTCAGTTCTTCGGAGAGTTTTTTAATTCGCTCATTATCAACTCTATGAATCGTCAAAATAAGATTTTCTTTAATAAAAATCCCAACTTTTGTACTAATATCGTTAATGGAATTCAAAAACTTGTTACCTGGCTCAGAACTCGTCCTCGCAAGAATAAATTTAATTTCGCCCAAATCTTCCGCTTTGGGAAGATGATTGGTATTGATACAATCTTTTAGGTGTAATATATTGATTTTGTATTGTTTAGATATTTCTGAAATATTTTCATATTTCATATCCTGAATATCAATCCATTCGAAAACATCATTTTTGTATAGTGACTTAACTATCATAATATCAAATCTTTACCATTTCTGTAATCTCCACATCATAACCGCTCACTATTGGTTTCTGATCTGTATTTTGAGATAAAATTTTTATTTTATGAATTCCTAACTCCTTGATAATCTGAATTCCTATTCCATAATCTTTAAAGTTCTGAGTACTTTTAACCTCTGAAGTTTCTTGATTATTGATAAACTGCTGAAGCTTTCGCAATGTATTTTCCGTAGTGGAAACATTATTGATGAAAACTATCACTCCTCTGCCCTCTTCGTTTATTTTAGCAGTGATTTTCTCCAATAAAGACTTCTCTCCATTAGCCAAAATACTCAGCACATCAAAGTAAGAGCCCGAAGACTGCACCCGCACGAGAACCTCATCATTTACCGACCAGCTTCCTTTGGACAAAGCAAAATGCACCTGCTCCGTGTATTTCTCCTTAAAGGCATAAAATCTGAAATCTCCATAAAAAGTTTTTACTTCTCTTTCTTCGATTTTATCTATCAAATCTCCATTTTTCAAGCGGTATTCTATCAAATCCTCTATGGAAACTATTTTTAGGTTTTGCTTTTGGGCAAGTTCTGCCAACTGTGGAAGCCTCGCCATCGTTCCATCTTCGTTCATGATTTCGCAGATTACTCCGCCCTCTTTCAGTCCTGCAAGTCTGGTCAAATCTATCGCTGCCTCGGTATGTCCTGCGCGTTTCAGCACTCCACCTTCTTTGGCTCTGAGAGGGAAAATATGCCCAGGGCGCATGAAATCGGTAGGTTTGCTCTTTTCATCCATCAAAGCTAAAATAGTTCTGGCTCTGTCATTGGCAGAAATCCCTGTAGACACGCCATCTCCCAGCAAATCCACTGATACCGTAAAGGCTGTTTCTTTTGGGTCGGTACTGCGGGAAACCATCGCCTCCAAGCCCAGTTCATCACACCTACTCTCGGGAAGCGGTGTACAGATAAGCCCACGCCCATGGATAGTCATAAAATTGATAATCTCTGGTGTGGTCAGCTCCGCTGCAGAGAGGAAATCGCCCTCGTTCTCGCGGTTTTCATCATCTACTACGATGATGATTTTACCGTTTTTAAGGTCTTCTATGGCTTCTGAAATTGTATTTAATGTGATATTTTTCATGTCAATTTTATTTCTACAAAGATAATTATTAACATTAGATTTTCTAAAGTTTTTTAATATCTATCTCCATATATATTCTTTGCTTTTAGTGTATATTTTTTGACAAAGTCTGTTTTACTCTCTGTGTAGGCATCTCTATTATGCTCAAATTTTTTCCAAAGGAGAAGTTTCATTTTTTCATATTCTTTTGCTACATCTTGATTTTCAACAAGATAATCCCGAAAATAAAGTTCATCATTATCGCCTCTCAATCTTATATGCAAATGGAATACCTTTTCCGCAAAACCATTTATGGTGTATCCTTTGTTATACACCATTCTATCTTTATCACGGGACATGCATAGATACTGGTTTTTGTCCAAAATATCTGAAATATTTTTCAGACTATTTTTATCATCGCATTCTATAAGGATGTCAATAATTGGTTTTGCCCAAATGGAAGGAACCGCTGTGCTTCCTATATGACTAATGATAACTTCCTCATTTATAATAGTTTCCAAATGTTGTTTTTCTTCCTGAAACCATTTTTCCCATAGAGTATTGTGCGGGACTAATTTGATTGGGAACAGCTGCCACAGCTCTTCAAGCGGCATTTTTAATAATTCTCTATTATTCAAAAAATTTAATCTAAATATTGACACAAATATAATCAAAATAACCTTATCTTTGGGCTGATGAATCCATATGAACTTTTTATAAAACCTTACGAGGAATATACTTTTTTTCAAATTTTCTTG
>CAUSFO010000038.1:0-15291 GCA_963530895.1 uncultured Flavobacteriaceae bacterium
TCAAACAAGAGTCGATAGCAGATGGTGTAGATCCCCAGTCTTCGTGTAATTTAAGGCCGAAAACTCCCGCTTCGATTTGTTCAATGATTGCTTCCTCAGAAGAAGAGTTTCCTTTACCAAAAATACCGAAGTTCATTGGTAAACCATCCAAAGCCTCAAACATTTTTCTAATATTCCAAGCACCTGGTGTAATAGTTGTAGCCAATGTTCCGTGGTTAGGTCCTGTACCACCTCCTACAAAAGTAGTTGTTCCACCTGCTAATGCAGTTTCTATCTGCTGTGGACAGATGTAGTGAATGTGAGTATCGATACCACCAGCTGTAAAGATGTGACCTTCACCTCCTAAAGCTTCTGTAGATGCTCCGATAACCATTCCTGATGTTACTCCATCCATTGTATTTGGGTTACCTGCTTTACCAATACCAGCGATTTTTCCGTCTTTGATACCGATATCTGCTTTCACGATTCCCCAGTAGTCGATAATTGTTGCGTTAGTAATTACTAAGTCTAGAACTCCCTCATCTCTAAGGTGAGTAGCTGACTGAGCCATACCATCTCTCATTGTTTTTCCTCCACCGAATTTATTTTCTTCTCCGTATACTGTAAAATCTCTTTCGATTTCTGCAAACAATTCTGTATTTGCTAGTCTAATTTTGTCCCCAACTGTTGGTCCATACATTGAGGCATACTTCTGTCTGTCGATCTTTGCCATAAGTAATTATTTTTTTATTATTTGACTTGTATTCGTGTTACAAATTTCATTTTCTTGACACGAATAATTAACATGCAAATTTATTGAATGTTTTTCAGAAAAAAAATTAAAAAATATGATTTTTGTTATGTTTCTGGTATTTTAACATTTGGGCAATAAAAAATCAGCCATACCAAAGGTATGACTGATTTGAAATATGGTTTTATCTTTATATTCTAATTTCTTAGAACATGAAGTATAATTGTCCCATTGGAAGTTTGCTAGCTGGCTCACATACACATGGTTTACCATCTACTTTCACTTCGTGTGTCTGAGCATTTACCTCAATCTTAGGCATCGCATCGTTGTGGATCATATCAGATTTTCCGATAAATCTACATCCGATTACTGGTAATAATTTTTTACCTAATCCGTAAGATTGTACAATCTCTTTCTCTAAAGATACTTTAGATACGAAGAATGCTGAAGTTTCAGTATTTGCTTTTCCGTAGCTTCCGAACATTGGTCTCCAGAATACTGGTTGTGGAGTTGGGATTGATGCGTTTGGATCTCCCATTTTAGAGTAAGATACGAATCCTCCTTTGATGATCATCTCTGGCTTAGCACCAAACATGTCTGGTCTCCACATTACTAAGTCTGCCATCTTACCAACTTCGATTGATCCAATGTATCTTTGGATACCGTGTGCAATCGCTGGGTTGATAGTTACTTTAGAAATATATCTCTTAATTCTGAAGTTATCATTTCCTGTTCCTTCATCTTCTGGCAATGGTCCGAATTGCTTCTTCATCTTGTCAGCGGTTTGGAATGTTCTAGTGATTACTTCACCTGGTCTACCCATCGCTTGAGAGTCAGATGACATGATAGAGAATACTCCCATATCGTGAAGGATATCTTCTGCTGCGATAGTCTCTCTTCTAATTCTAGAGTCTGCGAAAGATACATCCTCTTTTACATTTTTATCCAAGTGGTGGCACACCATCAACATGTCTAAGTGCTCATCAATTGTGTTAACTGTGAAAGGCTTAGTTGGGTTTGTTGATGCTGGCAATACATTCGGATATGATGCTACTGTGATGATGTCTGGCGCGTGTCCACCTCCTGCTCCCTCTGTGTGGAATGTGTGGATAGTTCTACCATTGATAGCTCTCATTGTATCTTCTACGAATCCAGCTTCGTTCAATGTATCCGTGTGGATAGTAGCTTGTACATCTAACTGATCACAAACTGTCAAACAAGAGTCGATAGCAGATGGTGTAGATCCCCAGTCTTCGTGTAATTTAAGACCTAGAGCACCAGCTTCGATTTGTTCTACAAGAGCTTCTTCAGAAGAAGAGTTACCTTTACCGAACAATCCAAAGTTCATTGGTAGGCTATCTAAACCTTCGAACATTTTTCTTAGGTTCCAAGCACCTGGAGCAATAGTTGTAGCCAATGTTCCGTGGTTAGGTCCTGTACCACCTCCGATGAATGTAGTAATACCTCCTGCTAATGCAGTTTCTACTTGTTGTGGACAGATGTAGTGAATGTGAGTATCGATACCACCAGCTGTAAAGATGTGACCTTCACCTCCTAAAGCTTCTGTAGATGCTCCGATAACCATTCCTGATGTTACTCCATCCATTGTATTTGGGTTACCTGCTTTACCAATACCAGCGATTTTTCCGTCTTTGATACCGATATCTGCTTTTACGATTCCCCAGTAATCGATAATTGTTGCGTTAGTAATTACTAAGTCTAACACTCCCTCATCTCTAAGGTGAGTAGCTGACTGAGCCATACCATCTCTCAAAGTTTTTCCTCCACCGAATTTGTTTTCTTCTCCGTATACTGTGAAGTCTCTTTCGATTTCTGCAAACAATTCTGTATCTGCTAGTCTAATTTTGTCCCCAACTGTTGGTCCATACATTGAGGCATATTTTTGTCTATCTAATTTAGCCATGATTTTAAATTTTAATCGTTAATAATTATTTTTTTAGTGAATTAAGAGCCTCTCTGTTTCTTTCTAAGTGTCTAAGGCTAAATCCTCTTACTGATCTAGCTCCACCGTAAGGAATCAACTCTACTTCTTTAGATTCACCTGGTTCAAATCTTTGTGCAAGACCTGCAGGAACATTCAATCTGTGAGCTTCAGCTGCTTTTCTGTCAAACTCAAGTGCAGAGTTAGTTTCAGCGAAGTGGAAGTGAGATCCAACTTGGATTGGTCTATCTCCTTTGTTAGTAACTTTAAGTTTAAGAACTTTCTTACCAGCGTTGTATTCGATGTCACCAGAAGCTAAGATGTATTCTCCTGGAACTACATATTTATTATTACTCATAACTTTAATTTTTTTAGAAGTTTAAATTAGTGGATTGGGTGGTGTACTGTTACCAATTTTGTTCCGTCAGGGAAAGTTGCTTCGATTTGCACATCGTGAATCATTTCAGCAACTCCATCCATTACATCTTGACGACTCAAGTATGTAGTTCCTTCTTGCATTAATTGAGCTACAGATTTTCCTTCTCTTGCACCTTCAATTAATTTGTGAGCGATATACGCTACTGTTTCAGGGTGGTTAAGTTTCAACCCTCTGTTTTTTCTGTCTTCAGCCACTTTACCAGCTAGATAAAGCATTAGCTTCTCAGTTTCTCTAGGTACTAAATGCATAATTAAAAATTTAAAATGTTAATATTAAGTTATTATACAATATCAAAACACAGGTTTTGAATATTTTCTTTTTTTATTAAGGATTTAATGATTTTACTAATTCCTCAGTATTTGGGTTTGATTTGTTCACTGCTTTTTGAACAGCTTCCATAATCCAAGTTGCTACGATGAAACCAATAGTGTAAGTTTTCAATCCTGTAGAATCTACCCCATAATGGATTAACACTGCTAAAAGAATTCCTACAACAATGTAAACAAAGTCAGCTCTTGAAACTCCTGATTTTGTCACGAACGCACATGCTACCAAAATTGGAGAGAATGAATAAAGTCCGTTTGCTAATGTATTAGCGTCTATTCCAAGTACATAGTGAGCGAATAATCCTCCCAATGTCGCAGCTGCTGTTCCCCACATTGCTACAGAAGGTGAACTGATTGCTAATCCTAAGAAGATGAACACCCCTGTAAGGAAGTTAGCTCCAAAGTTTACTTCTGCCCATCCGTAGAATGGAGTTTTAATAGCATCTATTGTTCCTGTATAAATTGGTAGATCTGGTGTAGTTTGTACTAGTCCTAAAACATTGTATTTAGCGAACGCCCAACAAAGAACCCAACATGTTACTACGAATGGGAATGTAAATGCAGTCCATCCTTTAGTCACGAAAACATGCATAATTACTGTTGCTATCACTGCTGCTACTGCTCCAAGAGCCCAAAGCAATGGATTTGCACCATTTAATGTTGCATGAGCATCGTTAGTTGCAAATGTGAACATTACACACATGTAAGCCAAACTTGCATTGAATCCATAAAGACCAAACTCTATGTCTCCATCTTTAGCTTTTAATGCTTTTGCTGTAAGGACTCCTATCAAAGACCCCAAGAAGCAAGTCACACCTAATGTCCAGTGGCTAAAAAACATACCAATTGTAATTAGCAATCCAGACCAACCATTATCTTGTAGGAAGATTTGTCCTATCCCAACAAGCGTTGTTTTAATCAATTTCATAATTTTCTGTTTTAATTGTTATAATTTAGAATCTGTTATTTATTTTCGTTTCTGTTATTTCTTAGCTTCTTTCTTTTCTTTGATTTTTGCTAGAATCCAATTTACCCAATTCTCCATGCCAACATCTGTAAGAGTTGAGATTTCCATTACCTCAATATCAGGGTTCACGCTTCTTGCATCTTTTGTTACTGCATCCACTGAGAACGGAAGATATGGAAGTAAATCTGTTTTGGAAACAAGCATCAACTCACTTGTTAAGAACATTTTAGGATATTTACTTGGTTTGTCATCTCCTTCCGTTACAGCTATCAATGTCACCCTGTAATCCTCACCTAAGTCAAAAGAAGATGGGCACATTAGGTTTCCTACATTTTCAATGAACAATACATCTGTGTTGCTAAGATCCATATGGTCTATCGCCTGTAAGATCATCTGTGCTTCTATGTGGCACATCCCTCCTGTCACGATCTGAAGAGCATCTATTCCTACATCCTTCATTCTTTGTGCATCTCTATCTGTTTCTGGGTCTCCCACTAGTACAGACATTTTTGCTTTTCCTTTTAGTAACTCTCCTGTCTTCTGCATTAGAGTTGTTTTTCCACTCCCTGGCGAAGAACAAACATTGATTACTAATATATCTTTTAATTTCTCACGAATTGTTCCCGCAACAAAATCGTTTGCTTTCAACAAGTTAAGTGATACATGCTCTGTATCGATACTCCCTGCTGTAAGTCTTGATGATTTTGGTTTAACTTCACTCATTTTTCCTAAAATTTATTTCGTTAATATATAATTCCTCTCCTTGTATTATGTTTCTTGTAGGATGCCCACAATTACCACATACAAATTTATTCTGTTTTACTTCTGTGACTTCTCCGCATTCTTCACATTTTATCAGTACTGGAAGCACATCTACTACCAATTCTGTATGATAAAACTCTGGACACTCCATCACATAGGCTTTGTAAGCATTCTGGATAAGGATGGGTTGTACATTACTCAGCAATCCCACCTTTAAATGAACACTTGAAACATCTTCATATTTTTCTGGAAATTCCTCCTGTATTCTGTCAAAAATATTTTTGACTAAATAAATCTCATGCATTTTACAAATCTTTACTTCTCTAAACTCTTTTCAAGATATATCCTAAAAAGAATCTAGCAGTCTACTTTCAAAGATCGGTAAAGTAAGAATAATTGAGGTTTTGAATATTCAGCAGATTGAGAATTAAAGGATATATGCTGACTATTTATAGTGTTTAGAATTCTGTTATTATTATTTTCAAATATTTTATCTACTCCATCATCATCTAAGTATTTAACTTTTATCGCAACTACTTTAGACTTATCTCCATCTGTAATATCAGCTAAAGATATTTTTTTAGTCCCCATAGCGCTTCTACCTTTTGTGGTAGAACCATTTTTCAAAAGCAACTGTAATGAACTGGTCACAATCATTACAACCAACATTTGAAATACTACTTTATGGATTCTTGTTCTTTTCATTTGGACTAAACTTTCTTATCCTTTTTTGATGTAACAAATGTAGAGATTATTTATGACATTACAATATTTTTCCCATTTTTTAGTTTATGATATTTAACATATTCATTGATTCTCCCCGAAAAGCTATTTTTTCACAAAATAATATTATCAAAATAAAAAAAATAACACAAAATGTGTTATTTTAAAATTTAGTGTTACGAAATGGTGTTTTTTCAGCGTTCTTTTTTAACCATTTTTTAACAAATTTTGGGATTTTTGATTTTATAATGAATAATTTGGTGCTTCTTGTGTAATAATCACATCGTGAGGATGAGATTCTTTAAGCCCAGAACCTGTAATCCTTACCATTTTAGATTCCTGCTGTAGTGTTACAATATCTTTCGCACCACAATAGCCCATTCCTGCTCTCAGTCCTCCTGTAAGCTGGAAGATAACATCCTCTAATTTTCCTTTGTATGGAACTCGCCCTTCTATTCCTTCTGGAACGAATTTTTTTGCTTCAGATTGGAAATATCTTTCTTTACCTCCTCTCTTCATTGCAGAAAGCGAGCCCATTCCTTGGTAAGATTTGAATTTTCTTCCTTGGAAAATGATTTCTTCCCCTGGTGACTCATCCGTTCCCGCTAGTAGAGAACCGAGCATCACAGCACCTGCACCGCTCGCGATAGCCTTCACTATATCCCCTGAAAGTTTGATACCTCCATCAGCAATGATAGTTACATTATGTTTTTTAGCAACTTCATATACATTATATATGGCAGACAACTGTGGAACTCCTACTCCTGCTACCACTCTCGTAGTACAGATAGAACCAGGCCCTACACCTACTTTTAGCACATTTGCTCCTGCTTTTATCAAATCTTCTGCTGCCTCAGCAGTTACAATATTTCCTCCAACAATATCCAAATCAGGGAAATTTTGTCTGATTTCTTTTATTTTATCCAAAACTCCCTTGGAATGTCCGTGTGCAGAATCCACCGCGATAATATCCACTCCTGCTTCCACCAATGCAGAAACACGCTCAATGGTATCCACTCCGATTCCTACACCCGCTCCCACTATCAGCCTTCCTGATTTATCTTTGTTTGCATTCGGGTATTCTAGTTGATTATCTATATCTTTAATGGTAATCAGACCTATAAGTTTGTTGGATTTATCTACAATAGGAAGTTTTTCTACTCTGTTTTTCAGTAGAATTTCTTTTGCTTTTTCTAAATTAACTTCTTCGTTAGAAACGATGAGATTTTCTTTGGTCATAAGCTCCTCTACTTTCACAGAGAGATTTTCTTGATATTTCACATCTCGGTTGGTAATTATCCCTACGAGCTTATGTTCTTCATCCACCACCGGAAGCCCAGAAATTTTGAATTGAGCCATAAGAGCCTTCGCCTCTGCGAGAGTATGATCTTTAGAAAGAGTAACAGGATTAGCTATCATCCCATTTTCGGAGCGCTTTACTTGATTGACTTGGGAAGCCTGCTCCTCTATGGGCATGTTTTTGTGAATGAACCCCAGCCCGCCGACTCTTGCAAGTGCAATCGCCATATCAGCCTCTGTCACGGTATCCATTGCCGCAGAAACGATAGGAACATTTAGGGTTATTTTATCCGAAAGTCTGGATTTTAAAGAAACCTGATTAGGTAAAACTTCTGAATAAGAAGGAACAAGAAGCACATCATCGAAAGTGATGGCCGTCTCTACAATTTTATCATAAATAGACATAGCACTTTCTTTGCAAAATTAAAAAATTTAATTTAAAAAAGAAAGTGCTATGAGTAACGAATTCAAAATCTGACTCTAATCATCTACTCTAAGGAAATCTCCTTTTAGCGTAAATTCAAGGTCTAAATCGTTATCAAGCTCTACTTTTTGTTTATTCCACTCTTTTTCCCAGTGTACTATTTTATTCTTTGGATAATATTTTCTTACATAAGCCTGAATCTTAGAAGGAACTACAGAAGAAGGAACACCGCTATAGCTTTTCACTTCTATTATATTTCCATTGCTGCTAAATTCAGCTTTTGTACCATCTTCAAAATGAACATCATAAACAATTTTACCATCTTCTCTATCTTTGGTCACAGAGGAAATCGCTTTCTTACCAAAATACTTTGTTACATTTCTCTGCACAGCGGATGGCATATCTTTTTTTGAAATTGGCATATCATCCTGCGCAAAAAACAATCCTGTTGCAAATAGTGCGAACATCACACCCAAAATTCTCTTTTTCATATTTTTTTATTTTTTATGATTGATTATATAGCAAAAACAATACCTTTTAGCGTTTAAATTGATAAAAATTTATTTGTCATTATATAAATGTGACAAAATACTCTTATCTTCATCCGTGAAATCAACCTTTCTACGAGCCATTACTTTTTCTATGGTTTCAAATGCCTTATTCAGATTGTACTTTTCATCATCTTTCATACCTCCCCAGCTAAAGCTATTCACTAAATTCGGCGGAAATCCACTCTTGAAAAT
This sequence comes from uncultured Flavobacteriaceae bacterium, assembly GCA_963530895.1. Classification (GTDB taxonomy): domain Bacteria; phylum Bacteroidota; class Bacteroidia; order Flavobacteriales; family Weeksellaceae; genus JABCPE02. The sequence continues at coordinate 8,356 of CAUSFO010000038.1, forward strand.
ATTGGCAGCCACGCCCACCACTGTTCCCGTGTTTAGTTGAGTATTTATAGCTGTTTTAGAGTGGTCTCCCATTATCAACCCGCAAAACTGAAGCCCTGTATCTATGAATTTTTTCCATTTATAATTCCAAAGTTTCACATTGGCGTAATTGTTTTTCAAATTGGAAGAATTGGTATCTGCTCCAAGGTTACACCACTCACCGATAACCGAATTTCCCACAAAACCATCATGACCTTTATTAGAATATCCAAAAATGACAATATTATTCACTTCGCCGCCTACTTTTGAATGAGGGCCAATGGTTGTTGCACCATAAACTTTAGCTCCGAGATTAAATTTAGAACCTTCACAAAGAGCAATCGGACCACGAAGATGGCAGCCCTCCATGATTTCTGTATCTTTCCCAATATATATTTTTCCCGTTTTGGTATTAAGTGTAGAATATTCCACCACTGCACCTTCTTCTATGAACAAATCTTCGGTCTTTCCCAAAAATCCATTTGTAGAAGAGAGCGGCTGCGAAGTTCTTCCTTTTGTAAGCAGTTCAAAATCAAAATCTATCGCTTTATCATCGAAAGAAAATAAATCCGTAGGCTGTTTAAACAACAAAATTTCTCCCTCTACATCCATCATGGTTGTAATTTGATCCAAACTAAAATTTCCCACATCAACCTTTGCCGCCAAAAGTTCATTTTCATAAACCAAAGCCTCACCAAGCTGAAGTCTCTTTATCTGCTCCAAAACTCTATCCGAAGGAATACAATTAGGTGTGATAAACAAACTTTCTTTTCCCTCTGGTCTAGCGAATTTCTGCTGAAGATAATCTTCCGTGATGTAGGAAATTTCATCCGTATTCAAAAGCTTTTTCCAGCGTTCAGAAAAAGTAAGAATTCCACATCGCATCTCCGCCACAGGTCTAGTGAAAGTCAGCGGAAGAAAATTTTCCCAATAATGGGCATCAGAAAATACTAACTGCATATTTTTTTATTTGTAACAAATTTAATTCTTTTCCTCTTCTAAACAAAAAAACCTCCTGAAAAAATCAGAAGGTCTTTTAATATTTTCCTAATGTTACTTAGCAAATTTTTTGTACTTGTTCATGAACTTATCTACTCTACCTGCAGTGTCTACCAATTTCACTTTTCCTGTGTAGAATGGGTGAGATGTAGAAGAGATTTCCATTTTTACTAATGGATATTCTTGTCCTTCGTATACAATCGTATCTTTTGTTTCTGCTGTAGATTTGCAAAGAAACACCTCGTCGTTACTCATATCTTTGAAAACAACAAGTCTATAATTTTCAGGGTGGATTCCTTTTTTCATAATATTCTAGAAATTATTTTTATTTTTTAATTCAATTATTTGGATAAAATGGTAATGGACATCTTATCCTTAATATTAGGTATTTCAGTCTGCAAAAATATTATTTTTTTTTGAATTCACAAAAACTTTAAATATTTATCTCAAAATATTTATCTTTGAATATTATTTTAATACATATGAAGGTAAAATTCTTACTTGGACTGAGCTTTTGGGTTTTGATGTTATTCGTTTCGTGTAAAAGGGATGAAATAAACTTTGAAACTCCTTCTACGGACTTAAAATTCTCACATGATGTCGTATTTTGTGATACGGTTTATAATCAGGTTCGCTCCGAAACTTATTTCGTAACTGTCTATAACAGAGAGAATAAAGATGTCGGAATCCCAAAAATCACATTAGAAGGCGGAAGCTCCTCGCCATACCGCATCAATGTAGATGGAAAAGCTGGAACAGAATTTTTTGATGTTCCGCTGAGAAAAAATGACAGCCTCATTATCTTCATAGAAATAGCTCCCGTAGCCAATGCAAGAGAAGCCATCGCTGAGGACAAAATAGTTTTCAGCTTACCAAGAGGCAACCAACATGTGACACTTCTTTCCGTGGTGCAGGATGCCGAATTTTTCATAAAATCTGACACAAATCCAAATATCCTAAACGCCAATACAACTTGGAGAAATGACAAGGCTAAAATCATTTTCGGAGAGCTTACTCTCGCAGAAGGGAAAACCCTTGATATAGAGGAGGGAACGAAAGTTTATTTCACTAAAAACAGTAGTCTGAAAATCTCTAAAAATGCGAAGCTGAACATCAATGGGCTGATAGACAAAGAAGTCATTTTCCGTGGCGACAGAAATGATACAAGACACGATACTATTCCGCTCAACTGGGACGGAATTTACCTTGAAGAAAATGCAGTGCTGAATATGAATTACACTAAAATTTTCGGAGGAGAGTCTGGACTTAATCTTTATAAAACCACTGCGAATATGAAAAATTCTATCATTCATACTTTTCAGGAGTATGGAATTTATTCCGTAAAGTCTAAAATAAACGCTGAAAACATGGTGATGAACAACTGCGGAAGAGCAGATTTGGCGATATTCGGCGGCGGAGAGGCTAATCTTACTCATTGTACATTGGCCAATTATTGGTATCAGAGTTCCGCTTCGCCAGCTTTTGGGATTTATGCTACGAATAAATGGCGAAATAATTCAGGGAATACAGAAAATGCAAATCTGGAACTAAACATCAAAAACTCCATCGTTTATGGGAAAAAGGAAAATTCTATTTCCTTTGAGCCTGTTTCTGGGTACAATTTTAATTATCTTATCAGCCATTCGCTTATAAAATACAATAACAAAGCTAGTTATAATTTTGATGCTAATCCACAGATAATCAATTCTATAAAAAATGAAAATCCAAAATTCCTAAACCATACCATCACGAAAATGAACCTTCGCACCGCAAATGATTCGCCTGCCAAAAAGAAAGGAAATGTATCTACAGCGACTGGTGTTCCTCAGGATATCAAAGGCGTTTCAAGAACAAGCAATCCTACTATCGGAGCTTATCAATAAGATTTAAAATGAAAAAATTATTTGGTTTCTGTTTTTCTTTGCTATTGGTTTTTATTTCTTGTGATAATAAAACCACGAAAGAAATTGAAAATTCAGCAACGGCAAATCTCATCAAAATTGGATTTTACCCAGCAACTGATGGACAGCCAGCAGAAACTATTCTCAATTTAAAAGAAAAATATTTGGTTTTTTATTCTCCTGAGGCTTATTACCACGAAACTCCACCACCTTCGGAAACCAGCTCGGTAAAGACATATAATGAACTTATTTCTGAAAATCCAAAGCTTATTCCTTTTCGTGCAGAAATGACCGATAAAGAAATTCAGGAAATCAGAGCAATTATTTCCTCTTTCAGCGAACAAGATATAGAAAAAGAAAAACCAAATTCTAATAAAGAACTTTCTGAGGAGAATGAATTTATTCCACAAATTGATGGATTAACAGTGAATATAATGATTGATTATTCCGATGGGAAAATTATTCAAATCAACCCTGTTGTCAAACCAAGAATAAAAGAATTTTACCAAAAGATTATTCATCTCTTATTAATTAAAAATAAAGAAAAAAATAATCAGAAAATTTTATCAAAAATTGAAAAATACAATTAATTTTCTCTAAAAACAATGGAAATCAAAACACTACAAGAACAAGTAGACAACTGGATAAAGACAATCGGTGTCCGCTATTTCGATGAGCTGACCAATATGGCGATTCTAACCGAAGAAGTGGGCGAAGTGGCGAGAATCATCGCCAGAAGATACGGCGAACAATCCGAAAAAGAAAGCGATAAAAACAAAGACCTCGGAGAAGAGCTTGCCGATGTGCTTTTTGTAACGCTTTGCCTTGCCAATCAAACTGGGATAGACCTGCAAGATGCCTTTGACAAGAAAATGAAAAAAAAGACAGAAAGAGACCAAAACAGGCACCAAAACAATGAAAAACTAAAATAAAAGTTTGTCGTAAATGAAACTATTTCGCACAGTTCTTCCAAATGAAATACAAATCACAGGCTCTAAAAGCGAGTCCAATCGTCTATTAATTTTACAAAAACTCTTTGGAAATATTGAAATAAAAAACATTTCTAACTCACAGGATACCAAACTTTTACAAAAAACCTTGAATTCCGATGAGAAAACAATAGACATCCACCACGCTGGCACAGCGATGCGGTTTCTGACCTCATTTTTTGCGGTTCAGGAGGGTGTAGAAAAAATACTCACAGGCTCCGAAAGAATGAAACAAAGACCCATAAAACCTTTAGTAGAAGCACTTAGAGAGCTGGGAGCAGACATAGAATATTTAGAAAACGAGGGATTTCCTCCTCTTAAAATAAAAGGAAAAAAATTAGAAAAAAATGTCGTAGAAATTCCTGCTGATGTTTCTTCGCAGTTCATCACTTCGCTCATTCTTGTCGGCGGAAAATTGGAAAACGGCCTGACCATAAAGCTTTTGGGTGAAATCACATCAAAGCCTTACATAGAAATGACTCTGAAACTTCTTTCAGAAATCAGTGGAAAATCAATTATCCTAAAAGACAAAACTATCCAAATTCCTAACATAAAAACTCTAAAAACAGCCTTCACTGTAGAATCCGACTGGTCTTCGGCTTCTTATTTTTATTCGTTTTCGGCTTTGAGTAAACAAAAAATTACACTTAAAAATTTTAATAAAAATTCTCTGCAAGGCGATTCCAGAATTACCGAAATTTACTCTCTGTTTTTCGGAATTGATACTATTTTTAATGAAAATCAGCAGGAAATTACTTTGATTCCAAAAAATAATTTTAGCCTTCCTCTGTCCATTCAGCTCAATATGAACGACTGCCCAGACATCGCCCAAACGGTCTGCGTAACGGCGGCTGCACTGAAAATTCCTTTTGAAATCGGCGGACTTGCCACTCTTAAAATAAAAGAAACTGACAGACTCTCTGCCCTTCAAAACGAACTAAAAAAAATAGGCTGCGAAACGGAAATCACAGACAATTCCATAAAATCTGTCCTCTACACCAATCCCGAAAAAAATATATCTATCGCTACCTATGGCGACCACCGCATGGCAATGGCATTCGCGCCCTACTCGCTAATTCAGGAAATAGAAATCCAAAATCCCGAAGTGGTAGAAAAATCTTTCCCTGATTTTTGGGAATTTGTCAAATAATTCTATTTCATTTCTAAAACTGAAAACCTTTTTAACAATGGTTTTTTATTAACTTTGCTGTTTAATCCTAAATAAATGAATTCTAAAATATCACAAAACATTTTTTCTTTTTTAGAAGAGCTAAAAAAGAATAACAACAAGGACTGGTTCAGCTCCCATAAATCCGAATACGAAAAGGCAAAGGCTGATTTTTCGGAGTTTTTCCAAGCCGTACACAGCGAAATCGCCAAAAATGATTTCATTTCAGAGCCGAAAATCTACCGAATTCACAGAGATTTGAGATTTTCCAAAGACAAAACTCCTTATAAAACCCATTTCGGAGGCTACTTTGCCCGAAGACAGCCACAGTACAGAGGCGGCTATTATCTTCATATTGAACCTGATAACAGCTTCATCGGCGGCGGATTTTTTGCGCCCAATAAAGATGATTTGCACAGAATCCGAAAAGAAATAGAACTAAACGGAAAGGATTTGGACGCATTTTTAAATTCAGCGAAAGCCAAAAAATTATTCGGAGGAGTATTCTGGGGCGAAGAACTAAAAACTACTCCAAAAGGCTTTGAAAAAGAGCATCCTTATGTTCATTTATTAAAGAAAAAACAATTTCTTTTGGTGCAGAATTTCAAAAATGAGGAAATTTTCAGCCCTGATTTTTTAGACAAAGTAACAACTGGTCTGGAAGCAATGCGCCCATTTTTTGACTTCATGACTGAAGCCCTGACCACCAATCTAAACGGAGAATCAACCATATAACACGACTAAATGAAAAAAACAATCATCATTACAGGGACATCGTCTGGAATAGGCTTTTCCCTTGCAGAATATTTCGGAAAACAAGGACATAGAGTCTACGGACTGAGCAGAAAAAAGACTGATTCTAAGCTTTTCACATCCATCCCGACCGATATCACCGAAAAAAGCCAAATAGACCGCGCCATAGAAGAAATTCTATCCAAAGAAAACCATATTGATATTCTTATCAACAATGCTGGAATGGGCATGGTGGGAGCCGTAGAAGACTCTAATAAAGAGGAAATTATGAAACTTTTTAACCTAAATCTAATCGGTGCTGTGCAGATGATGACTGCCGTGATGCCCAAAATGCGCGAGCAGAAATCAGGACAGATTATCAATATTTCCAGCATCGGTTCAGAAATGGGATTGCCTTTCAGAGGGTTTTATTCTGCCTCCAAATCGGCTTTGGATAAAATTACCGAAGCCATGAGATACGAAATTTCGGCTTGGAATATAGAACTCTGCTCCCTTCATCTTGGCGATATAAAGACCAATATTGCAGAAAACCGAATCAAAACCACGGTTTCTGAGCCTTACAAAAACATTTTTTACAAAGTTTATTCTACTATGAATTCCCATGTAGACCATGGAGTAGAGCCTGTGGAGGTCGCAAAATACATCGAAAAACTATTGCTAAAAAACAAATGGAAAGCTCATTACTATTTCGGGAAATTTGGGCAAAAAATCGGCATTCCTCTCAAATGGATTCTGCCACAAAAAACCTACGAAAATCTAATGAAAAAATATAATAAAATGGATTAGCAGTTTGCTAATCCATTATTTTTAAATTTCTAATTTTATTTATATATCTATTCTAAATATCGTTCCCATACATTATATAGTTCATATAATCTTGTACCTTTTTTTGTTTTCTTAGCTAATCCTGATGCCAATATATAAATTACCCATATACTATTAAGAGCATTCTTTCCAAAACCTTTTATTACCATATGCCCTTTATCCATATGATACTTGCTACGAGTAAGATATTGTTCCCATTTTAAACCTTTGTGGTTCTTTATAAATACCTCTCCAAAATAAATCCCAATATCTACAGCCAACGAGCGGGTCTTTATTGTAATAT
>CAUSFO010000039.1:0-15181 GCA_963530895.1 uncultured Flavobacteriaceae bacterium
CAATAAAAATAGGAGAATTTTTACAACACAAATACGCTGATAAAGTAAGTGTAAAGGTCACTCACAATGAACAACCTAAGCTAAATTAAATTTAGTAATGCAGTTTAGAAATGATATTCAAGGCTTAAGGGCAATCGCTTTTTTACTTGTTTTTATTTTTCACCTTAATAACCATTGGCTATCAGGAGGTTTCCTCGGCGTGGATTTATTTTTTGTAATTTCAGGGTATTTGATGACCACGATAACAATAAATGATATTGAAAAAAATAAATTTTCATTCATCATCTTCTTTGAAAAAAGATTCAAAAGGATTTTACCTGCCTATTTATTTTTTCTGCTGATTATTTCCATTTTGGGAAGTCTTACCTTTATTTATACAGATATTTACAAGTTAAGACTTTCTATAATTAAGGCTATAAAATTTATTTCTAATCTATATTTTTCAACTGGAGATTCTTATTTCGGAGCCAAACTTAGCGAGAATCCTCTTCTTCACACTTGGTCTTTATCGATAGAAATGCAGTTTTATTTGATTCTGCCATTTGTTTTAGTTTTTTTCAAAAAACATCTACTTCCTATTTTTATTACTCTCATTATCATTATCACAGCTTATTCAACATACGAAATTTTCTTCACAAATAACCAGCAAAAAATCTACTTTTCATTAATTAGTAGAATTCCCGAATTTTTGATTGGTTCGGTCTATTCTATTGTTTTCAAAAATGGTTTAGATTTTTCAAGACAAAAAAATAATATTATAGCCATCTGTTCCTTTTTAGTACTGATTATCTGTTCTTTTTATTACACAGAAGAAACGCCTTTTCCTGGTATTTTGGCGCTAATCCCATGTATAGCAGGAGCAAATATTTTAGTATTAAAAAATAATACTATCTCTGATATTCTATCCAATAAAGTTCTCGTATACATCGGAGAACTCTCATATTCCTTGTATCTGTGGCATTGGGGAATCATAGCACTTATCCGTTATATCAATGGAGTTTATGAGCTAACTCCTACTGAGGTTATTTTCATTATAATTTCTACTTTTGCAATATCTTGGTTTTCTTATAACTTTTTAGAAAACAGATTTAGAAAAACGAAAATTTCTGTTTTCCTGCTAATATTTATTCCTATTTATATTGGAATTTATGTTTTTGTGATGAAAATGGAAAAAGTTACGGAATACAAAAAATTACCTGACATATATACAAAACCTGTTTTTGGAATGTCATCTCATGGCACAAAAAACATTGAGAAATTTGGGGACACATCTAAAAATGACAGCATCATCCTGATTGGTGATAGTAACGCCTTAGTCCTCAAGGCCTTCCTTGACCAAATTGGAAAAAAACATCATTTTTCGTTCAGAACCCTTACCTGCGATACTTATCCAGCAATCAAAGGAATTAGACAAGAAGAAATCCCGGCTGAGAAAATGAAATTCTATAACTCTTCTCAAGAATTAATCATACCTACACAAAAAATGATTGATGAAAGTAAAATCATTATCATCAATAGTGCAGGATTTGAACGGCTGCCTTCCATGAAAACTTCTCTGGAAAACTTAGCTAAAAACCTCAGAAAAGACCAAAGATTAGTCTTAATAAACACTTTTCCTTCGTTCAATAGACATCCTTTAAGGTCTTATGATACTTTTCTACCTATCGGAAGAGAACTGAAATTAGAACATTCTGATGAGAACAAAAAAATCTTAGAAGAATTTGCAAAAAAATACGAAAATGTATATATCTATGATGTATCCAAAAGTAAAATTTTCAATGATACTCCTGGTTATATCAATGATACAATTGCCTACTATGATGCTGGACACCTGAATTTATACGGCTCACGAAAATTAGCCGATGATTTAGATAGTGATTTTATAACCTTTTTGAATAAAATAAAATTATGAAAGCTTTTATATTCGCGGCAGGAAAAGGGACAAGACTAAAACCTTTCACGGACAAACACCCAAAGGCTCTGGCTAAGGTAAATAACATTACCCTTTTGGAAAGAAACATCAAATTTCTGCAGTCTTTCGGAATTAATGATTTTATTATTAATATTCATCATTTCGGAGAGCAGATTGTTGATTTTCTGAAAGAAAATAATAATTTCGGTGCTAAAATAGAAATCTCCGACGAGTCCGAAGAACTTCTGGAAACAGGCGGCGCTTTGGTCTTTGCCAAAGAACTTTTGGAACAGGAAGAGCATTTTTTAATCATGAATGCCGATATTTTGACTAATCTGAATATCAGTGATTTCATCAATTTTCACTTAAAGTCCAACAACTTGGTTACTTTGGCTGTTTCGGACAGAAAAAGCTCACGAAAACTGCTTTTTGACAGCGCAATGACCCTACAAGGCTGGCGTAATGAAAAAACAGGTGATGAAATCTTTGGAAACACTTATAAAAACCTAAAGCCATTGGCTTTCAGTGGAATACATTGTATTAATTCTAATTTACTAAAACTTTTCACCCGCCGTGGCAAATTCTCCATTATGGAGGAATATTTAGACCTGATGAAAGACTATATTATCAAAGGATACGAACATGATGCTTTACTGATAGATGTGGGAAAACCAGAATCCATCACTGAAGCAGAAAAATATTTTAAATAAAAATGGAAGAAGAAATTTTAAGAGAAAGTTTTCGACAAAAAACTTGGAGCGAACAGGCCACCAAAGACAGCTGGATGGTCTTTAAGATAATGGGAGGAATAGTCTCTGGCTATGAAAAAATGCAGAAAATGGGACCTTGTGTGTCTATTTTTGGATCTGCAAGGATAAAACCAGACACCAAATATTACAAGATGACAGAGGAAATTGCCAAAAAAATCACAGAACTGGGCTTTGGCGTTATCACTGGCGGCGGCCCAGGAATCATGGAAGCTGGAAACAAAGGAGCCAAAGAAAGCGGAGGAAAATCCATCGGCCTCAATATAGAACTTCCTTTCGAGCAGCATCTGAATCCTTATATAGACAAATTATACAGCATGGAGTTTGACTATTTTTTCATTAGAAAACTCATGTTTATAAAGTACTCACAAGGATTTATCGTGATGCCTGGCGGTTTTGGGACTTTGGATGAACTTTCAGAGGCTTTGACGCTGATTCAGACTGGGAAAATCGGCAGATTTCCTATCGTTCTCGTTGGTTCAGAATTTTGGAACGGGCTGCTGGATTGGTTCAAAAATACTTTGCTGGAAATGAAATTAATTTCGGAAGAAAATTTCTCTCTTTTCAGAGTGGTAGACACTGCTGACGAGGCTGTTTCACACATTAAAGCCTTCTATGACAAATACTCCATTCATGAGAATTTCTAAGTTTGGCACGGCTTTTGCCTTTATTTAACAAAATTTTAAGATTATGATTACGAAAAAGAAAGTCAGTCTTGTTGGATTTTTTGTAATGCTGCTTATGGTAATGAGCTTTGCAGTGAGCCAGTTCCAATCTTCATTGACTAAAGTAGACTATGTGGAGGGAAGCAAAACTTTGAAATTTACCACCAAGGTAAGCACAGAGCAAATCGCAAATGCACTAAAGGTAAATGCTAGTTCTGCAGGTTTTAATGCTGAAGTAGCAAAATATATTGGCAAAAATTTCTCAGTAGCCGTGAATGGAGAAAACAAATCTCTGAAAGTTACTGGCAGCCAAGTAAACGGAGAGACAGTGTTTATTTATTTTGAAGTAGATGGTGTGGCGAGTATTTCCACATTGAAAATTAAGAACAACATTCTGCTGGATGTATATCCTAAACAGCTAAACCTAGTGAACATCGCCTACAAAGGAAGCCAGAAAAATATGACTTTCCAGCGTGGAAAAGAGACTGCAGAAGTATCTTTCTAGGAACGAAATTGTTATATTATTTAATGTAAAGTCCTGCATTTTCGCAGGATTTTTTTATTTCTATGCTTTTACTTTTTATAAATAGGAACACTACTGCATGCCTCTCCAAACATCAGTGATTTTACTATTGATTTCAGTTTCTGAACCAACTCTACATAGGCATTGGTAGGAATTTCCACTTCGCTGCAGCCTCTGATGAGAACCCTTTTGTCCTTATAATCAGAAAAATCAAATTTCTGAATTTCTTCATGAAACAAAATCAATTCCAGCTCATCCAGCGAACCAAAAACTATCTTTTTAGCAACGCCCTCCAATTTAGATGTAAGTAAAAAATACGCCCAAAGTGGAACAATAGCATCCGTGGAACAATAGAGATAAACAAAGGTATTTTCATAAATTTCCACATCCAGATTTTCCACCTGCTCGCGGAAATCTTTTTCCTTTAATATAAGTCCTTCATATAGAAAGCCTTTCAGGTCAATACCCAGACGCTTCCCTTTTGGGCGAAATTCAGCAACATCTATGTTTACCAGTCCGCTATTCGCAACTTTATTTACAATTTCTCCTTGCTCTGACATATTATTTATTTATATTTGAGCAAAAATAAATCTTTTTTACTAAAATAAAATGTCTAAAAAATATTATATAATCTCAGGAGAAGCTTCAGGGGATTTACACGGCTCTAATCTAATGAAAGCCATCCTAAAAAAAGAGCCCGATGCTGAGTTCAGATTTTGGGGAGGCGACCTGATGAAAGAAGTTGGCGGAACATTGGTAAAACATTACAAAGACATTGCATTCATGGGGTTCTTGGAAGTTGTTTTAAATCTTAAAACCATTCTGAGAAACATCAAATTTTGTAAAGAAGACATAAAAAAATACCAGCCAGATGTCCTTATTTTGGTGGACTATCCTGGCTTTAACCTGAGAATTGCAAAATTCGCTAAATCATTAGGAATAAAAGTGGTATATTACATCTCTCCACAGCTTTGGGCTTGGAAGGAAGGTCGCGTAGAAACCATCAAAAAATATGTAGATGAGATGCTGGTAATCCTCCCTTTTGAAGAGGATTTTTACAAGAAACATTCTGTGAAAGCCCACTTCGTGGGGCATCCTCTTCTGGATGCTATTTCAAACCTAAAACCAATTGACGCCCAAGAGTTTAAAAAACAAAACAACCTCGATAACAGAGAAATCATAGCGCTGCTCCCAGGCAGCCGAAAACAAGAGATAAGAAAGATGCTTGGACTGATGCTCAGCGTGACTTCTTATTTCAAAGATTATCAGTTTGTTATCGCAGGAGCGCCTTCTCTGCCGAAAGAATTTTATACCGAGTTTTTAACGGATAATGTGCATTTCGTGTCCAATAAAACTTATGATTTGCTTCGTTCTTCCAAAGCCGCTCTGGTAACCTCTGGAACGGCAACATTGGAAACTGCCCTTCTAAAAATCCCAGAAGTCGTCTGCTACCGCGGAAGCTGGGTTTCTTATCAAATCGCAAAAAGGCTGGTAAAGCACATTAAATTTATTTCTTTGGTAAATTTAATCATGGACAAAGAAGTTGTTAAAGAACTGATACAAAACGATTTAACAACAGAAAACATAAAATCTGAATTAGAAAAAATCTTAAATCCAGAGCAAAGAGAAAAAATCCTAAACGAATACGAAAAACTAAACCTTCTCCTTGGAGGTGAAGGAGCGAGTGAACGCGCCGCAGAAATCATTACGAAGCTACTATGAACAAACAGCCTTTGCTAATTTGCGCCATCAGTTTTGGATTGGGAATTTTCTTTCAAGACAAATTTGACTTCTCTTTTTGGAGGGCAGCGGCCATATTAGTTTTAGGAATTGTGGGATTTTTAGCTGGATTTTTTATCCGAAATTTCTTTTTTGACAGACTGAAATCAGCGTTTTTGGTGTTTTTGTTTTTTGGCATTGGAATTTTTCTGCACTTTCTCAATTCAAATTCTGCACAAAATTTTGATTTTGAGAAAAATAAAACAACTAAAATCGTTTTTCAGCTCAGCAAAAAACTGAACTCCAATGAAAGAAACAAACGCTACGAAGTTGAAATTCTTAATTTTGAAAAGCCTTTTTCGGCTGTAATTTCTATCCCAAAAGAACAACAAGAACTTGATTTTCTGCATTTTTATTCAGCCGAGGCTTATCTCAATCCCACCCAAAAACCACAGTACGATTTTCAGTTTGATTATCAAAAATATTTAGCTCGTCAAAACATTCATTATCAAGGATTTATTCCCAATGAAATTTCATTCAAAAAGAAAGAATCAGTAAGTTTCGCTGATAAAATAAAGCAAAAACGACTGGATTTACTTTTTAGAATAGATAATTCCAGTCTTCAACCGCGGAATAAAGCGATTTTAAAAGGAATAATTCTCGCTGACCGAACGGAAATAGACCAAGAAATAATCAACCATTTCAGCAAAACTGGCTTAATCCACATTTTGGCGATTTCGGGTTCTCATATGGCGATTATTTTCTTGATGATTTTATTTGTTTTAAATCCTTTTTTTTCGGTGAAATACAGAAATATTCCTATTTATATTTCATTGGCAGCCATCTGGGGATTTGCGATATTCATCGATTATGGAAATTCTGTGGTGCGCTCCTGCATCATGATTACGGTCTATTATATTATGATTTTTTTGCAGAGAAAACCTAATCTCCTGCACTCTTTGGCTTTGGCTGGAATGATAATACTTTCGATTGATACTCAGCAGCTTTTCGATGTAGGTTTTCAGTTGAGCTTTTTGGCTGTTTTTGGGATTTTTTGGCTGTACAAACCTATTACCAATCATTATAAACCTCTAAAAAACAGAACAATAAGATTTATTCTAAATACTTTTTCTCTGAGCCTTGCTGCCCAGCTGACCACACTTCCACTGATATTATTCTACTTTCATCAGTTTTCTATAATGTCTGTTTTTATCAATGTTGTCAGCATTATGGTTTCGCAGGGATTCATTATTTTTTCCTTTATCATTTCTATTTTATTTGGAATAGAATTTACTCCCGAATGGCTTTTAGAAATCTATAACTGGTGTGCGAGTTTCTTCCTGAATATGGTTGCTTTTTTCTCAAAAACAGATTTTAGTTTCATGGAAAATGTTTCCATCCAAATTCCCGAACTTATTATTTTATTTGCGCTTGTTTATTTATTGAGAAGTGTTTTTGAAAAGCCGAATGTAAAGACTTTCACACGTTTTTCTTTCTTCATTTTGTTGTTTCTTTTCACAAGAATATTGACTAATTTTTATTTTTGGAAAAAGGAAGAAATACTGCTTCATTCTTTTTTCAAACAAAATATAATCTCTATAAAACAAGGTGACAAAGTTGTTTTTATCGTAAATGATGAGGCGAATATGGAAAAAATTAATAACTTTGTTATAAAATCCTATATCACATCTAGAAGAATAAAAAATATAGAAATAAAAAAAGTAAAACCTATGACCAAGTTAAAAATAAACCAAACTATCTATGAAATAAAATAAAAAAATCCGAGAATTTGTTGGCTCTCGGATCATGGCTAATAGATTCTAACATCTACTTTTGACCAATTATGGTCGGGGATTCTAAATATAGTATTTCAAAACAGATTAAAAGAAATACTACAACTAAAAAAACTAATTATAACATTGGGGGCAAAATTACAAAATTTATGCCAAAAATCATGTTTTTAATGTAAATTGGTTTTTAAAATTTTATATATTATTGATTTTCAGGGATAAAAATTTATTTTCCGTTTCTAAGCCAATAATTTAATAGTATTTTTCGTTTTTTAACAATATTTAGACATTGATAAATTAAAAAAAAGTTATATTTGCAAATTGAAAATAAATAAAATAATTTTTAGATATGAAAAAACACATAACATTTGGATTGTTTACTTTGTGTATGTTTATGGGATTTTCCCAAAGACATGAAATAGGAGTAAAAGGCGGATACTCAATTGTTGGAGGAGACGCTAAAAGTGTGATAAGATCCTTTCCTGATGGAGGAACAAACAGAAGGGTTCAGCCTACATACATAGGTGCATTTTACAAAAGAAACCTAAACCCAAGACAGGGGATAAGAGTTGAGGGAGCATATAACATTGCTTTCTTTGACAATATTTATACAGGTGGAGTTAAAATGTCAAATGATATTTTAGAGGCGTCCGCTTTATTTGAATATGCTTTTTTCTCTATCAACGATGAGTTAAAAAAGGATGAAACTAAATTTAGTCCATATGTTTTTGCTGGGATTTCTGGGTTAATGTATGATGCTCCAAACCTTACAACTACTGTGGGACAATCAAGTAGAGGTTTTTTGATTTCTACTACATACACTGGTGAAAATATCCACAAAAAGAAAGTAACTTTAGGTATTCCTTTTGGTTTAGGTCTAAAATACAAATTTGGATATAACTGGTCTATCTTTGCTGAGGCTATGTTTAGATATACATTTACTGATAATCTTGATTATAGTAATCTTGATAAAATGAATCATACTATTAGATACAATGTTTCTCCTGCAAACCGTGCAGCTGCAGAAACTGCTCTACAACAGTATATGGATGGACACAAGGGTAAAGGTAAAGATTGGTTAAACTCTGTTACAATAGGTATTTCCTACGCATTCGGAAGACCACCTTGTTATTGTAAATAAAAAATATAAATGATATCTTTAAAAGAAAAGTTAAATTTTGATAATCTGCCCAAGCATGTTGCCATCATTATGGATGGCAACGGTAGGTGGGCAAAATCACAAAATAAAGAAAGAACTTTTGGGCATAAAAATGCCATAAAAGCTGTAAGAGAGGCTATTAGCGCTTGTAATGAAGTGGGTATTCCTTATCTTACACTTTATACTTTTTCAACGGAAAACTGGAACAGACCAACGGAGGAAGTAGATACGCTTATGAATCTACTTTCTTCTACATTGTTACAGGAGGCTGAAGAGATTTTTTCAAAAGGAATTAGAATTCGTGCCATAGGAGATTTAGAAGCACTACCAGAAGATGTAAGAAATCAGCTCTATAATATTATGGAGCTTACTAAAAACAACACCAAAGGAAACCTTACATTAGCTCTAAGCTATGGTTCACAAAAAGAAATACTAAATGCTGTAAAAGAACTGTGTAAAAAGGTAAAAAATGGAGATATTAATGAAAATGATATTGATGAACATCTTTTTGAACAGCATCTATATACCAAGGAAATTCCACCAGTAGATTTACTTATTAGAACAAGTGGAGAAGTTCGGGTTAGTAATTTCCTACTCTGGCAGATTGCTTATGCAGAGATGCAGTTTATAGATGTTTTATGGCCAGACTTTACCAAAGAAACTTTTTTCCAATGTATTTTAGACTATCAAACTAAAGAACGCCGGTTCGGTAAAATAAGTGAGCAGTTAGAAAACAAGTAGTAAAAGTAGAATTTAAGAAAAAATCACATGAATTTTAAAATATTGCCAATTATCCTTCTAATGGCATCTGCAACTCAGGTTCAAGGACAAATTACCCAAAAAGAGAATGCAACACAGATTTCTGAAAAACAAAGTGGAAGTTATACCCTTCAGGGAATCGTTGTAGATGGTGTGAAAAAATACACTCCTGAGCAAATATTAAAATTTACAGGTCTCTACAAAGGAGAAGCTGTGGAAATACCTGGGCAGAGAATCAGTAATGCAATCAAAAAACTTTGGGACACAAACTCTTTCTCAAAAGTGGAAGTTTATGTAGAAAGCGTAAATGGAGAACAGGTGGTTTTGAGATTTGCTTTACAAGATTTGAAGGAACTTAAAGATATTAAATTCACAGGAAAAGGCATTAAAAAATCCCAAAATGAAAAGTTAATCAAGGAAAATGACCTAAAACCTGGAACAAAAATTACTGAAAATTTAGTTTCTACACTTCAAAATAAAATCCCTCAACAATACATAAAAAAAGGATTTGCAGATGCTAAAATCAATATCCAAGAAAAACCAAACGGCGAAGACCCGAATTTGGTAGATTGGACCATTGAAGTTGATAAAGGGAAAAAAGTAAAAATAGAGAGTATCAACTTTGAAGGAAATGAAAATATTTCTTCCAAAAAACTTAGAAAAAAAGGATTTAAAAATACTAAACAAAAAAGATTTTTCGCGGGTATCCTTAAACCTTCTAAGTTAATAAAAGAAAAATACGAGGAAGACAAACATAATTTGATAAGCTACTATAACTCACTCGGTTACAGAGATGCTAAAATCATTTCTGATACTATAACGAGAAGTGACAAAGGTTTCGATATCAAAGTAAAATTAGAAGAAGGTAAAAAATACTATATCGGAAATATAGAATTCTACGGGAATACAGTTTTCTCAACAGAAACACTGCAAAGACTTTTGGGATACAAAAAAGGAGACATTTATGATGCCGTAGGATTTAATAAAAAAGTGGGAGAAGATGGAGGTAAAGATGATGATTCTGATTTGAAATCATTATACATGAATAGCGGTTATCTTTTCTCTAACATCACTCCGATAGAAAAGTCTGTGGAGGGGGATTCTATCAATCTAGAAATCCGTATCACAGAGGGTGAAAGAGCCACTTGGAACAAAGTTACTTGGTCTGGAAACACTACTACCCATGACCATGTTATCCTTCGTGCTTTGAGAACGCGCCCTGGGAAACTTTTCTCTAAGAGTGACATCAAAAGAACTTATTTTGATTTAGCGGGGATGCAGTTCTTTGACCCTCAAAAAATCGGTCAGGAAATAAAACCAAATCCACAGGATAACACAGTGGATATCCATTGGACATTAGAGGAAAAAGGTTCTTCACAAATCCAGCTTCAGGCAGGATATGGTGGAAACACTTTCATCGGTACATTAGGGCTTACTTTCAACAACTTCTCTTTGAGAAAATTCTTGAAGTTTAATAAGTTAATTCCTCAAGGAGATGGACAAACACTTTCTCTACAAGCACAGGCTGGGCAGTATTTCCAGACTTATAGTGCATCATTCGTAGAGCCGTGGCTTTTTGGAAAGAGACCTACTGCTTTGTCTGTAAGTTTCAGCCACTCTCGTGTGAAATATTCTGATTATTATGGTACCCCTATGAAGTTAAACATTTTATCAGCATCTGTTGGGCTTAATAAACTTCTAGAATGGCCTGATAACTATTTTTCACTTTATACAGGACTTTCTTACCAGAGATATAGTTTTAATAATTATACATTCTATTTCGGGGAAGAAACCCTAACGCACGGTACAGCGAACAACTTTGCATTTAATGTAAGTTTAAGCAGAAACTCTGCTGGGTATGACCCTATATTCCCTACTACGGGTTCTAATATAGAGTTGTCAGCTAAATTCACTCCACCTTATTCATCATTTGGTAATAAGGATTATTCCACTATGTCTACTGCTGATAAATACAGATGGATGGAATACTACAAGATAAAATTCAAAGCTGATGCTTATAATGAAATTTTAGGTAAATTAGTATTAAGAAGTAGTGCAGAGATGGGATTCCTTCATGGGTATAATAAGCAGCTGGGAGCACCTCCTTTTGAGCGTTTCTATATGGGAGGAACAGGTCTATACAGCGGTAGATATGACGGTAGAGAACTTATCCCGCTTCGTGGATATGATGACCCATCTACATCTGGTGGAACATCTACAGATGTAACTCCTACTGGTGGTGGTATTTTATACAACAGATTTGCTCTTGAGCTGAGATATCCTATTTCTATGAACCAAACAGCAAAAATCTATGGATTGGCTTTTGCTGAAGGAGGTAACACATGGAAAGGATTTAACACTTATAATCCATTCAAATTACAGAGATCTGTGGGTGTAGGTGTGAGAATCTATATGGGAGCATTCGGGCTTATCGGATTTGATTTTGCTTACGGAATTGATAAACTGCCTTATTCTACATCTAATTCTCCATCAGGATGGCAGACTCACTTCTTGATGAATCAATCACTATAAAAGATATAAAAATGAGAAAATACGCATTATTTTTAGGAATAATTTTCATGTTTGGGGGATTTGTAGTATCTTCGGCACAGAAAATTGGCGTGGTAGATTCTGATTTTATCTTGAAAAGTCTTCCTGAATACAAGGAAGCTGATGAAAGATTTAACAAACAGATAAAGTATTGGCAGATGCAGCTGGATTCCTTGCAGTCAAACTACAACAAAAAGAAAGAACTCTTTGATAATGAAAGAATCCTTTTGGTAGGAGAACAGCTAAAAACAAGGGAAAAAGAAGTGGCTGATTTGGAGAAAAAAGTGCAGGCTCATTTGAAAGAAAAATTCACTGCACAGGGAGAAATCAACACATTCAGAGCCAAAGTAGTTCAGCCTTTCCAAGAAAAAGTATGGAATGCCATCAGAACTATTGCCGAAAAAAATGATTTAGGCATAATTCTTGATAGAAGTTCTGACAGCAGTGTACTATTCACTGATAAAAGGTATGACTACACCAAGATGGTGCTGGATCTCCTGATGAGGGACAACCCAAAAGATGGAGAGAAGGATAAAGAAAATAAAAAGGAAAAAAATAATTCCAAGAAAAATAAAAAATAAGAATATTAAATTTAATCAAAAGTTATGAAAAAATCAGGTTTATTATTTGCGTTCGCAATGTTTTTAATGTCTTTCGGGACAGTTAGCGCTCAGAAACTAGCAACTCTAGATGTTGCAGAAATCTTGAACCTAATGCCAGAGAAGAAAAAAGCTGACCAACAACTAGAAGCTTTCAGCAAAACTAAACAAGCTGAAATCGAAAAGCAAATGACTGCAGCTGAAGCTAAATTCAAAAAATACCAAGAAGAAGGCCCTAAGCAAACTCCAAAAGTTAACCAAGAAAGAGAACAAGAATTGCAAAAATTACAACAAAATATTCAGCAAATGACTCAAGTAGCTCAGCAAGACTTAGCTAAGAGACAAAACGAGGCATATGCACCTATCGAAAAGAAAGTGAATGATGCTGTAGCAAAAGTAGCAAAAGCTAACGGATGGGATTTTGTATTCGATACTAATACAGTTGGTCTTATCTACAGAGGTGGAGCAGATGCTACTGCAGCAGTAAAAAAAGAATTAGGACTTAAATAATTTTTCTTAATAATTAAGACACAAAAACCACTCAATATTGAGTGGTTTTTTTTAAATTTGACATTTAAATACTTTACAATGGAACTATTTTCAAAAGCAAAAATCAGATTTACAGACTGTGACCCTATGGGGCATCTTAACAATTCTAGATACATAGACTACATGCTCAATGCCCGAGAAGACCACATGGCAGAGCATTATGAATTCACCCACGAAGAATACGCCCACAAAACAGGCTGTGTATGGGTAGTTATACAAAACGAAATAGCCTATCTGAAAGAAGTAAAATACAACAAAGAAGTGATTATTTCCAGCAAACTGATAGAGCTAAGTGACAGAACCTGCAAAATAGAACTTCTCATGAAAGACCTAGACACTGAAAAAATATATGCTGTGCTTTGGTGTACTTTTATTCATTTTAATTTAAAATCCAGAAAATCAGAAGTGATGGGTGAGGATATCATTCATGCAAATCAAAAATTCTTGACCAAAGTGGAACAGACTGATTTTCAGTCAAGAGCTAATTATCTAAGAACTCTAAACAAATAATTCATGAAAAAAATTCTTGTAATCGGTGGAAATGGGCAGCTCGGAAACTGTTTGAACAAAATAACTTCTGACTATTCTCTGGAGTATGAATTTTGTTTCACAGATTATGATACTTTGGATATCACGGATAAAAACCAAGTTGATAGTTATTTCTCTGATTATCAGCCTGATTTCTGTATCAATGCTTCTGCATACACAGCCGTAGATTTGGCTGAACAGGAAAAAGAAAAAGCTTTCGCGGTCAATGCCGAAGGCGTGGGATACCTTGCCGAAGCTTGTGCGGAACTTAACATTGATTTAATCCATATTTCCACAGATTATGTATTTGATGGCGAGACCGACCTTCCCTACACGGAAGATGATTTTACCAATCCTCTCGGTGTTTATGGCACTTCCAAATTGGAAGGCGAAAACCTTGCTTTGGAAAAAAATCCGAAAACCATCATCATTAGAACATCTTGGCTTTATTCTGAATTTAATAAAAATTTCGTGAAAACAATGCTCAATCTATTCAGCACCAAAGATGAACTGAATGTAGTAGCTGACCAATTCGGACAGCCGACTAATGCCAATGACCTTGCGAAGGTGATTATGAAAATCATCCGAACGGAAGAAAAGGAATACGGAATTTTCCATTTTTCTAACTATCCTGAGACTACTTGGTTTGATTTTGCACAAAAAATCGCAGAACTATCCAAAAGTAAAATCAAAATAAATCCCATCACCACAGACCAATACCCTACTCCTGCAAAACGCCCTATGCGAAGCACAATGTGCTTAGACAAAATAGAAAACAGCTACGACATAGAGCCAAGATACTGGGAAAACAGTCTGGAAGAGTGTATGGAAACTTTATTAGAAAAATAAAAATATGAATATACATTTTGTTCAACATGAGACTTTTGAAACGGCGGGAGCTTATTTAGACTGGGCGAAAAAGAGAAAATACAATATTTCTTTTTCAAAAGTTTTTGAAGGTAATAAACTTCCTGATACCGCCGAAAACATCGATATGCTCATCGTACTAGGTGGCCCACAATCTCCTGCTACCAGCATGGAAGAATATCCATATTTTGATGCAAAAGCAGAGATGAGCCTTATCAAAAAATGTATCGATATAGGGAAAGCTGTCGTAGGGGTATGCCTTGGTTCTCAACTGATGGGAGAAAGTTTAGGATTTAAATTCGGGCATAGTCCAGAAAAGGAAATAGGAAATTTTGCTATTGAACTTACAGCACAGGGACTTCAAGATGAAAAAATCAATCATTTTGGGAAAACTTTGGTCGTGGGACACTGGCACAACGATATGCCAGGGCTAGAAAATGATAAGCAGATCCTTGCATTCAGCAAAGGCTGCCCAAGACAAATCGTGAAATATTCTGATATTGTCTATGGTTTCCAGTGCCATATGGAGCTGACGAAGGAGATTGTCAAAAAACTGATTGACAGCGAAAGAGACTTATTAAACCTCAGCCAAATTCATCCATTTGTGCAGTCGCCAGAAGAAATCCTTGATTTTGATTATTCTGAAATAAATGAAAAACTGCATATTTTCTTAGATAAATTGACCCAAGATTATTTACAAAAATAAAATTCATTAATCTTTCCAAAATTTAGTTTTGCCATGCTAGTCAAAGTTTTTGGTAGTGCCATACACGGAGTTTCTGCCCAGACCATCA
>CAUSFO010000040.1:0-14770 GCA_963530895.1 uncultured Flavobacteriaceae bacterium
AAACTACAAATAAAAAGCAATTTGAGGTTATTATGAAATAAAAAATCAAAAAGAAAATATTTTTAATATATAGGAGTCATGAAAAAAATTGCAATTATTACAGGGCTATTCATAGCAAGTTTTTCTTTTGCACAGAATGTGGTAAGTTATATAAATAAAGCCACAAACAACAAGGTAGAAAGAGAAAAAATATTAGATGCCATAAGAAAAGAAGGCAAAAAACAGATGAAACAGGAGTTTATCTTTAAACCTAATAAATTCAATGTTTCATCCAATGGTTATGCATGGATAGAGACAGAACTTTTCAGAAAAGATGGTAAAAAAATACAAATAGAGGAAGACTGGATGGATTGCTGTCACGCAGAAGCTTTTCTTAAAAAAACTAATGGTCAATGGAAAGTGATAGAATCAGGATTTTTCTCGACTGATGTTTGGTGGCTTAGTTCTCAATCTAAATGGATAAAACAAGGAGCTCCTAAAGCAATCTTCGAATAAGAATATATGTAATTGGTCTCAATAAAGATGTCATTCTTTTATAGTATGCTGAAAAGGCAAATAGTATTAGACAACAGTTCTTTTGAAAGACTTAAATGGTATCTCAACAAAGTAAAATCTTTGAAATTATTAAATCCAAAACCCAGCCCTCAAAAAGGCTGGGTTTTTATATAAAATCTTATTCCTGCACCACTTCCCTAATCAGCTCATACTCATAGCCTTTTGATATGAGATAGCGTACGGTTTTCATGGCTTTTTGATAGTTTTTTAAACCTTTCTGCTCGGAGAAATAGGCGTTATACAGCTTTTCTATGGTCTTTTGATAATCGGCTTCATCTATCTCGTCCATGCATTTATTGATGAGTTTTTCGGAAATTCCTTTGAATTTCAAGTGATTTTTTATCTTTATCCTGCCCCAGTTTTTCAGGTAAAATTTTCCTCTGATGTAGCTTCTGGCAAATCGCTCTTCATTGAGATAATTTTCATTGATTAGATAAAGCATTATCTCATCTTTAGCCTCTGGAATCAGCAGAAAATCCTGCATTTTTTGTTCCACTTCCTGATGGCAGCGGTCTTGATAAATGCAGTAATTCACCAGTTTTTGTTTAATCTCCTCAAAAGTGTACGATTTTCTTTTTTCTTCCATATCTACTTAAAAACTTTGCCAAAGTTATAAAACCTTGGCAAAATTATAATTTTAATGATAATTAAATATGATTTTATGCATTAAACAATGCTCTTCCCTTCATCAGGTCATTTACTTTGACTTTTACTGCATCTAGGACTTTTTCATCATTGATATTCTTTACAACTTCATCTATCAAATCCGCGATAACTGGCATATCAGCCTCTTTCAGCCCACGAGTTGTCACCGCCGCAGTTCCTAATCTAATCCCCGAAGTGATAAACGGCGATTTGTCATCATATGGCACCATATTTTTGTTACAAGTGATATCCGCTTTTACTAAAGCTTTTTCAGTTTCTTTTCCGTTTACACCCTTGTTTCTTAGGTCAATGAGCATCAGATGGTTATCCGTTCCACCACTTACAATATCAAAACCTCTGTCTATCATAGCTTTAGCCAATGCTTGGGAATTCGCAATGACTTGCTTCGCATACACCTCAAATTTTTGGTCAAGAGCCTCGCCATAAGCCACCGCTTTACCAGCGATTACATGCTCTAGCGGACCTCCTTGAATCCCTGGGAATACAGCGCCATCTAGCACAGCACTCATCATTTTGGTCTCTCCTTTTGGTGTCTTGTGTCCGTATGGATTTTCATAGTCTTTTCCAAGCATAATCATCCCTCCTCTCGGCCCTCTTAGGGTTTTGTGAGTCGTTGTAGTAACGATATGACAATGCTCAAAAGGCGAATTCAATAACTTTTTAGCGATAAGTCCCGCTGGGTGAGCGATATCTGCCCAAAGTGTAGCCCCTACTTCATCTGCTACCTCACGGAATTTAGCATAGTCCAAATCTCTGGAATAGGCTGAAAATCCAGCGATTATCATTTTTGGTTTTTCTTTTAGAGCCACTTGTCTCATTTGCTCATAGTCTATTCTCCCTGACTCTCTTTCAACACCATAAAATACAGGTCTAAAGTTAATTCCAGAGAAATTAACATGAGAACCATGTGTAAGGTGTCCTCCCATAGACAAGTCCATTCCCAGCACTGTGTCACCAGGTTTCAGCACAGCCAAATACACTGCTGCATTTGCCTGAGAACCAGAGTGAGGCTGAACATTCACATAATCCACCCCAAAAAGCTGTTTTGCTCTATCTATGGCTAGTTGTTCCACTTCATCCACCACTTCGCAGCCGCCATAATATCTTCGCCCTGGGTAGCCTTCTGCGTATTTGTTCGTAAGAACGCTGCCCATAGCTTTCATAACATCATCAGAAACGAAATTCTCAGAAGCGATAAGCTCTATACCATTCGTTTGTCTTTGTCTTTCTTTTTCGATTAATTCAAATATAATATCTTGCATTGGAATAATTTTTATAAAGTTAAAAAATTTCTTTTCTTATAATATTTTGCGAACGCTCTGGCCCCACAGATACCAAATAAACATTGATACCCAGATACTGCTCTATAAATTCTATGTATTTTTTTGCATTTTCTGGAAGTTCTTCATAATATCTCACCTTTGTGATATCTTCTTCCCAGCCTTTTAGTTCTTCGTAAATAGGCTCATAATGATAGAGTTTGGTAGTAGAAGAAGTAAAATAATCTATGATTTTCCCGTCTTCTGTGCGGTATTTTGTAGCGATTTTCAGAGTATCTATTCCTGTAAGAACATCCAATTTAGTGATTACCAGATTATTAATTCCGTTAATCATACAAGCATGTTTCAGCGAAACCAAATCCAGCCAGCCTGTTCTTCTCGGTCTGCCCGTTGTCGCCCCAAATTCATTCCCTATTTGTCTTATTTTTTCTCCTAAATCATCATTTAGTTCCGTAGGAAAAGGACCATTCCCTACCCTTGTAGTGTAGGCTTTGGCTACTCCTATAAGGTTTTGCAGAGCCGTAGGAGGAACTCCCGCACCGCTACAAACTCCCCCTGTAGAAGGCGATGAAGAAGTCACATAAGGATATGTCCCAAAGTCAATATCCAGCATTAGCGCCTGCGCCCCTTCGAAAAGGATATTTTTGCCGTTTTTTATGGCTTCATTGATTTCTATTTCCGTGTCGATGATTCGGTCTTTTAACTTTTGACCAATGGCTAAAAATTCATTGTAAATTTCATCAAAACTCAGCGTAGGCTTCCCGAAATATTTCTCAAATAAAGCATTCTTTATTTTAAGGTTTTTCTCTATTTTTTCTCTCAAAACTTCAGGATTTAGAAGGTCTATCATTCTGATGCCCACTCGTGCGATTTTGTCTTCGTAGCAAGGGCCGATACCTTTTTTAGTTGTACCAATCTGCGTTCCGCCCTGTTCTTCCTCTCTATAAGTATCCAGAAGGATATGATAAGGCATGATAACATGCGCTCTTCGGCTGATGAATATATGGTCGGCTCTTCCGCCTTTTTCCTCTAATTTTTCCACCTCTGAGATAAAGGCTTTCGGGTCTACCACCACACCATTTGCGATGATGCATTTCCCTTTGCATTGGAGAACACCAGACGGCAGCAGGTGAAGAACAAATTTTTCATCTCCCACATACACCGTGTGTCCTGCATTATTCCCACCTTGGTAGCGGACTACATAATCAGATTTTGCAGAAAGAACATCCGTAATCTTTCCTTTTCCTTCGTCTCCGTACTGAAGACCAACAACTACATAAGTTGACATAATTATTTGTTTTTATTGTAATGTGACAAATTTAATTTATAATTTTTTCTAAAACAAATATTCTTTTCATTTAATGCAGTAAAGTTGATTTATCAAAATTTAATCTTATTTTTTAATCAAAACAAATAATAAAATTCTTATTTTTGCATTTTGGAAAAATATGAGCAGTATTACAATTCATGACAAACATTTTGTTCCTTTTCTTACCAATGAGGAATTGCAGAAAGTGATAAAAGACCTTGCAGAAAAGGTTTATGAAGACTACAAGGATGAAGTTCCTGTGTTTATCGGAGTTCTGAATGGCGTTTTTATGTTTTTTTCAGATTTTATGAAATATTATCCAGGAAGATGCGAAGTAGCCTTTTTACAGGTAAGTTCTTACAATGGCGGACTTCAGTCCACGGGTATAGTTTATAAAAAAATGGATTTGACTAAAGAAGTGGACGGAAGACACATCATCTTGATGGAAGACATCGTAGATACAGGAAATACGATAGAAAGTCTTATCGAATATTTCAAAAATACACACCGCCCAAAATCTCTAAAAGTAGCTTCTCTGCTGCTAAAACCAGAAGTTTTCAAGAAAAATTTCCCAGTTGATTATGTAGCAAAAGAAATTCCTAATAAATTCGTGCTGGGCTACGGATTAGACTATGATGAACTTGGAAGAAACCTTCCAGACCTCTATCAGCTCGAAGAAGGAAGAATCAACCACTAAAAAATAATAACTTTTCATAAAATGATAAATATCGTACTCTTTGGGCCTCCAGGAAGTGGTAAAGGCACTCAGGCTCAGAATTTAATCCAGAAATTCAACTTGAAACAAATCTCCACAGGAGACCTTTTCAGACATAATATCAAGAATGAAACAGAACTTGGTAAATTAGCCAAATCCTACATGGATAAAGGAGAGCTTGTTCCAGACCAAGTTACCATCAATATGCTTATCGATGAACTTAAAAAACCAACTGATGCTCAAGGGTTTATCTTCGATGGTTTTCCAAGAACTGCATTCCAGACGGAAGCCTTGGAAGGAATCGTAAAAGATGTATTGAACGACCAGATTGACATTTGTCTTTCCCTCGTTGTAGAAGATGAAATCTTGGTAAAAAGACTTTTGGAACGCGGTAAAACCAGCGGTAGAAGCGATGATGCTGATGAAAACATCATCCGAAACCGAATAAAAGAATACTACACTAAAACTGCCGAAGTAGCTGAACTTTACAAAAAGCAAGGCAAATATGTAGAAGTGAACGGCGTAGGAGAAATCGCAGAAATCGCAGAAAAACTCTACGCAGAAGTAGAAAAAATCAAATAAACTAAAAAAAGGCTTTCAACAAAAATTGGAAGCCTTTTTTATGCTGCCTATTTTCAGAAGTTTATCAATTTAATTTTTATCTTTGCAATCGGTTTGAAAAATTTTTAAACCTAAAACATTTCAAAAAAATATCTATGTCAAATTTTGTAGATTATGTTAAAATCCACTGCCAGTCGGGTCATGGTGGTGCAGGTTCGGCTCATCTTAGAAGAGAAAAATATATAGCAAAAGGCGGCCCTGATGGCGGCGATGGAGGGCGTGGCGGACATGTCATTATGAAAGGAAATGCGCAGGAATGGACACTTCTTCCGCTTCGGTATACCCGCCACATAAAGGCAGAAAACGGACAGCCAGGGGGCAAAAACCAGCTCACTGGGCGTTTCGGCGAGGATGTCTATATAGAAGTGCCTGTGGGAACGGTTGCACGAAATGAAAACGGCGAAATATTAGGCGAAATATTAGAACACGGACAAGAAATCATCTTGATGAAAGGCGGAAAAGGAGGTCTTGGGAATGAGCATTTTAAATCTGCTACCAATCAGACTCCTCGCTACGCTCAGCCTGGGCTTCCTGGGGAAGAAGGCTACATCATCTTTGAGCTGAAAGTCCTTGCAGATGTAGGTTTGGTGGGCTTTCCTAACGCTGGTAAATCTACGCTTTTATCCGTGGTTTCGGCAGCAAAACCAAAAATTGCAGATTATGCCTTCACTACACTCACACCCAATTTGGGAATCGTAGAATACAGAAATTACAAATCCTTTGTAATGGCGGATATCCCAGGGATTATAGAAGGTGCAGCAGAAGGAAGAGGTCTGGGACACAGGTTTTTGAGACATATTGAGCGAAATTCCATTCTTTTATTCCTTATTCCAGCGGATTCCAAAAATCATTATGAAGAGTTTAAAATTTTGGAAAACGAATTAAAAGAATACAATCCAGAACTTTTAGATAAAGATTTCATCGTATCTGTTTCAAAATCAGACCTTTTGGATGATGAATTAAAGGCCGAAATTTCAGCAGAATTTCCAGAAAAATACAAACCTTTGTTCTTCTCTGGAGTTACACAAGAGGGGCTTATGGAGCTTAAAGATGTGATTTGGAAACACTTACATGGGTAAAATTATGCAAGAAGAAATCCAAACTTACACTGCAAAAGATTTTGCATCAGACCAAGAGGTAAAATGGTGCCCTGGCTGCGGCGATTATTCTATTTTAAAACAGGTTCAGAGCATTCTCCCAGAAATCGGCATCAAGAGGGAAAATATGGTTTTCGTGTCAGGAATCGGCTGTTCATCGCGTTTTCCTTACTATATGAACACCTACGGTATCCATAGCATCCATGGGCGCGCGCCTGCGGTGGCTACGGGCGTCAAACTGGCTAATCCTGAGCTAAATGTATGGATCATCACAGGAGACGGCGATGGGCTGAGCATCGGTGGAAACCACTTTATACACCTGATGAGGAGGAATTTGGATGTAAATATCCTTCTTTTCAATAATGAAATCTATGGGCTGACCAAAGGGCAATTTTCGCCAACTTCCCAGCTTGGTCTAAAAACTAAATCTTCGCCTTTTGGAGTGATAGACCAGCCTTTTAATCCGCTGAGTCTGGCTTTGGGGAGTGGAGCTACATTTGTTTCGCGAACGCTGGACAGAGAGCCGAAAAGCCTTCGAGAGGTGCTTCTGGAAGCACAGAAACACAGAGGAACTTCTTTTGTGGAAATTTACCAAAATTGCGTGATTTTCAACGATGGCGTTTTTGATGAATTTACCAATAAAGCCACCAAAGAAGAGGCTAATCTCTATTTGGAAAACGGAAAACCTTTGAAATTCGGAAAAGATTTATCCAAAGGAATTATTTTAGAAAATTTTGAACCAAAAATCATTGATATTACTGAAAATACAGATGAATCAAAGCTTTGGATACATGATGAAACTTCTATCCTGAAAGCCCAAATTTTGGCAAGGTTTAATTTCGATGAAGAATTTTCTGATTTTCCACGGCCTTTTGGTGTCTTTTATAAAAAAAATAGAGCATCTTACGAAGAAACTTTTACCAATCAGGTGGAAAAAAACAAGCCTGATATGCAGCAAATTCTGAATGGAAATATCACATGGACAGTTTAATTTATATCAAAAAATGGAACGAGTAGCATTTATCATCAATCCTTTCTCCGCGAAAAAAGAATACAAACCTTTCGTAAATGATTTAGAAAAAAGAGTAGAAAAACCATTTTATCTCATTTCTAAATCGATAGAGGACACTTTTTCTTTCATAGAAAATAATATGGACAAGGTGGATATTTTCGTGGCTGTGGGCGGCGATGGGACGATATCTACGGTGGCCCAGAAGCTCATCAACACGGATAAAATCCTAGGAATATTCCCAGCGGGTTCTGGAAATGGCTTTGCAAATGAGAACCATTTTTCTAAAAATATAGAAACCCTTCTTTCTAAAATTAAAAATAGAAAACACAGAGAAATAGATACTTTTACTATCAATGACAAGCTATCTATCAACCTTTCTGGAGCGGGATTTGATGGCGAGGTTGCGAAGAATTTTGAGAAAACCAGCCGTGGTTTTGCGAATTATATCAAGACCTCTATCAACACATTTTTTAAGTTTAAACCTATCAATATCAGTTTTGAGGAGAAATATAAATCTTACAATGGCGAATATCTGATGATGAACCTTGCGAATACCAGACAGTTCGGAAATAATGCCTATATCGCGCCACAGGCACTGGTAACGGATGGCTCGATAGATGTGGTTTTGGTGAAAAAATTTCCTGTGTGGTACGCTGCTCCATTTGCATTGAAAATGTTTGCAAAAACCTTAAAACAAGATAAATATTTGACTTATTTCACTTGTTCAGAACTAGAGTTTTCGCTGGATACAGACACTTGGCATATAGATGGCGAGTACAAACAGATTTCCTCTCCTGTGAAAGTGAAAGTCCTTCCTAAAAGTCTGAAAATTTTGATTTAATTTTTAACTTTATCCTTTTTTCATAATCAAACTAAATATATTATTGCATTATGAATAAACTCTTTTACTCGGCACTATTTGCCCTGACAGTGATGTCCTGTGAGACACAGAAAACCGTTACAAATTCTCAAAACCAAACAACTTCGGCTTGGGATACTTCTTATGGAGGAGCTGACAAAAGCTATGATACCGAACTTTTAAGATTGAGAGAAATCATGGCACCAAAATTCCAAACCTTACAATTTCATGATGAAATCACAGGGCGTACGATGACTTACAATCTCTTTGTTCCTAAAAACTATGATTCCAAAAAATCTTATCCTTTGGTTCTTTTTATGGCTGACGCCAGTACCACAGGAAAAGGAGCGATGTCTCCATTAAAACAAGGCTATGGTGGATTTATATGGGCAATGGATGAAACTCAAAGAGACAATCCAAGTTTTGTATTGGTTCCTGCTTTTGATGGACCTGAAAATGTGACTAATGACCAATGGCAAGTAAGCGAAGAGGCTGATGTGGCTATGAGATTACTCCAAAAAATAACCAAAGAATACAGCATTGAAAAAAATCGTCTCTATACGACAGGTCAGTCTATGGGAGGAATGATTTCTTTTCACTTCAATATAAAATATCCTGATGTTTTTGCTGCATCTTTATTCGTTGGTAGTCAATGGGATGTTAATATTTTAGCACCTTTAGCAAAAAAGAAATTCTTTTACATAATCTCTGCTGCTGACCCAAAAGCTTCTGTGGGAATGAATGCTCTCAGTGAAGTTTTAAATAAAGAAGGAGCAAAATTTGGAGAAGTAGAATTTTCTGCACAACTTCCTATAAAAGACCAAAATGCTAAAGTAAATGCCCTTATAAAAGAAGGTTATGATATCAATTTTGTAAGATTTACTCCAAAAACTGTAGTTCCTGAATCTGCCCAATCATGGAAAGGAGGAGAACATATGTATTCCTTTGATTACGCCTATAAACTCAAAAGTGTAAGAGATTGGCTCTTCAAACAAAGAAAAAATTAGATACAAAAAAGCGTTCAATAAAATGAACGCTTTTTTATTTATAAATTTTATAACTAAATTTCTGTATGTAGGTCAAACTCTTCAAGGTAGTCATTCACTCGTTTTAAGAACAATCCTCCAAGTGAGCCATCCACTACTCTATGGTCGTAGGAATGAGACATGAACATTTTTTGTCGTATTGCTATCACATCTCCTTGTGGAGTTTCTAAAACTGCTGGTTTTTTGACAATAGCACCTATGGCCAATATCGCAACCTGCGGCTGTGGAATGATAGGCGTTCCCATAAGATTCCCGAAAGTCCCTATATTAGAAATAGTATAGGTAGCTCCCTGAATATCCTGCGGGCTAAGTTTTTTATTTCTTGCTTTATCCACTACAGCATTGATAGCCTTCGCTAAGCCACTTAGACTAAGCTGGTCAGCATTCTTAATAACAGGAACGATAAGGTTACCATCTGGCAATGCTGTCGCTATTCCTATATTTATATTTTTTCTTTTGATGATTTTGTCTCCATCTACAGAGATGTTTATCATTGGGAAATCCTGAATTGCTTTTACTACAGCTCTCACGAAGATAGGCATATAGGTAAGCTTCTCTCCTTCTCTCTTCTCAAATGAAGATTTGTTTTTAGCTCTCCATTTTACGATGTTTGTAACATCTGTTTCTATAAACGAACTCACATGCGGAGAAATCTGTTTGCTGAGCAGCATATTTTCAGCGATAATTTTTCTCATTCTATCCATTTGGATAATTTCATCACCTTCATTAGCTGTTACAGCTGATGCTGGAGCCTGAACTGGTTTCGGAGCTGATGATGCATTAGATTCTACTGCTTTTGGCTGCTGTGCAGGTTTCACATTTCCTCTATTGCTGACAAATTCTAAAATATCTTCTTTCGTGATTCTGCCTTCCAGCCCTCTTCCTTGGATGCTTTTCAGCTCTTCTTCCGTTATATTTTCTTCTTGGATAATAGACCTTACCAGCGGAGAAAGATTCATTCCCTCTATGCTCACCGGCATAGAAACAGGCACGATTTTAAATGGCTCCTCCAAAAGGTCTACCACTTTATCTTCTACTATTTCTTCTTTGGTTTCCTCTTCTTTCTTATCAGCTTCTGGTTGAGCATCTGCTGTCTCCTCTCCTTGTATTTCTAATATTGCGATAGGTTCTCCCACTTTTGCAATTTGGTCTTTTTCTACCAAAATCTTAACGATTTTTCCAGAAACAGGTGTGGGAACATCAGAATCCACTTTGTCCGTAGCGATTTCTACTACACTATCATCCTCAGCTACAAAATCTCCTTCTCTAAAAAGCCATTCTATAACGGTTGCCTCCATCACGCCTTCTCCCATGGAAGGTAATAACAATTTATATTCTGCCATAACTCTTTATTACAAACCACAAAGATAACATTTCTTATTGAATTTTTCTAATATAGCTTCCTAAAATTTGATTTTAAATGAATAAATGAGATATTTCATATTTCTAATTTTTAGTTAATCTAATAGGATTATCTAATTTTGTAAATCTTTTAAAAAGTAAATTTCATGGAGAAGATATTACAATTTTTCAACCTTGACCAAAAAATCAATTGGAGAATAGAAATTTTAGCGGGGCTTACGGTGGCTATGACCATGATTCCAGAGTCTCTTTCTTTCGCTATTTTAGCAGGATTTCCGCCTCTTTCTGGGCTTTATGCGGCATTCATCGCTGGATTGGTAGCGGCGATGTTTGGCGGCAGACCTGGGCTTATTTCGGGCGGTGCTGGGGCTACTGTGGTCACGCTCATTGGACTTATAAAACTTCATGGTTTAGACTACGCCTTTGCTGCTGTGGCGATGGCTGGGGTTATTCAGCTGATTGTAGGAATTTTTAAATGGGCTAAATACATCCGCCTCGTTCCAAGTTCGGTGATGTATGGATTTGTAAATGGTTTGGCTGTGATTATTTTTTCGGCTCAGCTGGAACAATTCAAAACTGCTACACCTGATGGACAAATGGAATGGCTCACAGGAACACCGATGATGATAATGGCTGGGCTGGTGACTCTTACTATACTGATTACTTGGCTTTTCCCTAAAATCTCAAAAGCGGTTCCTTCTTCATTGATGGCGATTATCGTAGTATTTACGATTGTTTTAGTTTTCGGAATTGAGACCAAAACCGTGGGCGACATCTCTCCTATCAGCGGTTCTCTTCCGCCATTTCATATTCCAAATGTTCCTCTGACTTGGGAAACTTTCATGATTATCCTTCCTGCTGGGGCTATAGTCGCTGCTGTGGGGCTTACAGAGGGGCTTTTGACTCTAAATCTCGTTGATGAAATTACCGAAACCAAAGGTAACGGCTCTCGAGAAAGCCTTGCGCAAGGGGCTTCTAACATTCTGAACGGCTTTTTCTCAGGGATGGGAGGCTGTCCTATGATTGCGCAGACTCTGGTAAATCTCAATGCTGGTTCTAGAAGCAGAGTTTCTGGGGTTATCGCGGCTCTGGCTATTCTTATGATTATCCTCATTGCAGCTCCTATTATCGAGAAAATCCCTATGGCTGCGCTCACAGGGGTAATGATGGTGGTTGCATTTTTAACCTTTAAATGGTCTAGTTTTAAGATTTTAAATAAAATGCCAAAAACTGATGTTTTCATCATCATTTTAGTGACTGCTATTACCATCATCACGCATAATTTAGCGGTGGCAGTACTGACAGGAATCATCATCTCTGGATTGAATTTCACTTGGCAAAAAGCCAATGAACTCAGTGTAAATACTGAAACTAGTGGTGATGAGAAAATTTATCATTTAAACTCTGACTTATTCTTCGGAGCGGTGGCTTCTTTTGAAGGTATTTTTGATATAAAAAATGACCCAAAAACCGTAGTTATTGACTTCAAAAACAGCGAAATAAAAGATATGAGCGCACTAGAATCTTTAGCCAAAATGACCAATAAATATGATAGTCTGGATAAAGTTTTATACCTAAAAAATTTAAATGAAAATTCTAAAAAAAGAGTAGAAAAAGCCAAACCCGTTATTGAATTAAATTTATTGGACTAAAATTGGTTTCAAATTTTATCTTTTTGCTTACCTTTGTAAAAATTTGTAAAAAATGAAAAAGTTAGCTAAATATGCATTGTTCGCCCTTGCAGTAGTGTCTGCCACGGCTTGTTTCAATGAGAAAAAAGTATACAATAGAAGCACTGTGTCTGAAAAACATGGTAAAATGCTCCTTGGAAGACAGACCAGAGACCAGCTGAAACAAGAGCCTTTCAATGCGTGGTATGAGGAGGAATACAAGAACTATGAATACGACCCACAGACCATCAAAGAACTTCAAAAGAAGAACTTGACAAGTCATAATATCATCGTGTTTTTTGGGACTTGGTGTGGAGACTCACATAGAGAAGTGCCTAGATTGCTGAAAATTTTGGATGTGGTGAAATACCCTGAACAAAGGCTGACCCTGGTAGCCGTAAACAGAAAAAAAGAAACTCCTGATGGAGAGGATGTTCCATATAACATCAAGAGAGTGCCTACTATAATCGTCCAAGACAAATACGGCAAAGAAGTAGGAAGAATCATAGAATCTCCAAACAGCGGTTCTTTGGAAAATGATTTATTAGAAATCCTAAACAAAAGTAAATAAGCATTGAAAAATTCTTATAAAAATATTTTCGTTTTTCTATTTGGTGCTTTATTCGCCTACTTACTAGTCTTTTTCTTCCAAAAAAACACAGAAAAAGAGGCTGAAGCTATCAATAAGGACTACTATATTCTGAGCAATCAGATAGAGAAAATGAATAAAATGATAGTCTTAGAGCAGAACTTTTCTAGTTTTCAAACTCATAAAAGTTCTGCCTTTGAACTTGGAGGTATAGAGTTTCTTTCCAAAGAAATGGTGCTCTACACTACGGCAAAAGCACAGGTGACTTATGATTTAAAGAAACTAAAAATGGAAGTAGATTCCACGAATAAAAAACTAATCATAAAGGAAATCCCTGAGGCCGAAATCAAAATTTATCCCGATGTGAAAATTCATTTTATGGATGATTATGCTGTGAATAGGTTTTCTAAAGCCGACCTAAATAACATCATGGAATCTGCAAAGAAAAACATGACAAAAAGCATCAATCAGACCAAACTAAAAGAGGAAGGAAGACAACAGCTGATTTCCAACCTGCAGGATATTTTTGTATTGGCTAAATCCCTAAACTACACCATAGAGGACGAAACCAAAACTTTACCCAGCATTTTATAGTTTTTAATTATTTCCTCTTTTTAACTTGCTTTTTCTTGATGTTTTTCTTTGTCTGAGCTACTGCTATGGCTGCATTACTCTCACAAAATACGGATAAAGTTTCCTCTTTTACTAAAGTGTATTTGAACTCGCCTTTTCTAAGTGCTTGTTTGAAATTTTGTACATCTTCGAATTTTACAGGTTTTCCATCAAGTATAAATAATATTCTGCATTTTGGAGGCGTAAAACAAACTATAATATCTTTTTCTCTGTGAGACAGCTTCACATTAACTTCTTGTTTAGGTGTTTTTTCTACAACTGGATAGCAGTGATGACCTTCCTCAAAGAAGACAACATCCAACTGCCCTACTACCAGTTTATAAAAACCGTTTTCATCTGTCAAGGTTTGAGACTGGCTGTCAGAAGATACCTTCACATTAGGAAACGGCATGCCGTTCTCATCCGTAACTCTTCCCGTGATGGTAATTTGTCCAAACAAAGGAAAACAAATCATAAAACTAATAAATAAAAGTATTTTCTTCATGATAATATGGGTTTTAATGTTTTTATAGTTTAAATTTCAGCAGATATTCTTTGGTTTCGGTGGAAATTCTCCTACTTTCTCTTGCTTTTTGAATGGTTTTGTTCTGTACAAAAGGCGGCAAGGTCTTGGCTTCTATCAGTGGCATAGTCGCTTCATACTGCTTCGCAAGAGCCGTTGCGAAATACCAAGCGAGCATCATATTCACATAGTATTCCTCGGATTTCACCTCGGAAACCAGCTGGAGCATCTCTTTTTGGAAATGCTCATCCAGATAATTGGAAAGCAGCAGCCCGACAGCATATCTTATCGTATAGGTTTTATCACTTTTTATCCATTTTAGGATGTATTCATAGACTTCTTTAGGATGTTTTTGGAAGATTTTGGGAGAAAATGTGTCGCAGACCGCCCAATTATCCACGAATGGAAGAAAAGTCTCTGTATGCTCCACGGTGCTTTGGAAATCTTTTATCTGCTCAATAAGAAAGCCATGCAGGAGATTTTCTTCATAATAATGGTGCGGCAGGGCGCTGAAAAACTCCTCCACTGCGAGTTTATCTTTATAAAATTCTTTGGCAAATTTCCGTAAAATAGGAACACGAATTCCTATGATTTTTTCTTTATCTATATTGGGAATGAGTTTCGCAGTGAAATCTCTGTATTCCTTGTCTTGTAAGGTGAAAAGCTCTTTTATTAAAGGATTCTCAATAATCATTTGATAATTTTTCTATATTTAATTAATTATTTTCTTCTAATATCTCTAACGCAGCATTATTGTTTTTAGCATAACTCAGCCTTACATTACCGAGGTGATCGGTATGGTTGTAGACATATCTCTGCTTTACAAAGTCATAATAACCTTCTGCTAGTTACTT